>JAUXGS010000019.1 GCA_030621945.1 Methanosarcinales archaeon
AATCTGATATGGCTTGAAGGGCAAGACTGCGCTGGTTGTACAATCTCTATTAAGCAGGCAAGCAACCCCACGCTTATTGACGTCGTAACAGGAGCGATTCCAGGGCTTGGCGGGTTAAAAGTCGTGTACCATCCAACCTTGATGTTCGAATGGGGAGAAGAGGCAGCGAAGGTACTCATTGACGCCATGGACGGGAAGTATGATCCGTTCGTATTGATTCTCGAGGGTGCAATCCCTGATGAGGCAAAGGCAGGAGAAGGCGTTTTCTGTGGCATCGCCGACTATGAGGAGAAACTTCTCACGCTCAGCGAAGTCATTGACAGTTTATCGAAGAGGTGCGCCGCCGCTGTCGCTATTGGGACATGCGCTTCTTATGGTGGGATCCCCCACGGGAATCCGAATCCAACGGGAGCGAAGGGGCTTCTGGACTACTTAGGAAAAGATTGGACTGGTGGCTTAGGGCTTCCGGTCATCTGTATACCTGGTTGCCCGCCCAGACCTGATAATATAGTTCAGGTCTTAGGTCAAGCTGTGCTTGCTGCAAGAGGATTAGCACCACTTCCGGAGCTTGACGAGTGGCACCGACCTGTGGCCCTCTATGGTTACACAATGCACGAACTCTGTCCGATATGTGGATTCTATGCGGAGGGCACGGATGCTCATGGCTTTGGAGAGACTGGTTGTCTCGGTGCACTTGGGTGTAAGGGTATCATCTCACACTGCAATAATACAACGTGGGTAGATGGTTACGGAGGCTGTACAGGAACAGGGGCCCCCTGTTTTGGCTGTACGGAACCGGAGTTCCCGGACCCACCGACTTCACCGTTCTTCGCGAAAGCGCCTGCGATGCCTTTCATCATTGAGAATATCACGGGCATGATAGCACATGCGGAGATGGGATTCGAGCGGTTTAAACCAATCATTGAGTCGCTTCTGCCGCAGATACCGGAGTTCATTGAAGAGTTAGATAAGCAGATGGAAGAAGAGAAAGACAAGGGGAGGAAGATATAAGATGGGATTTTTAGATAAGCTAAGAGGAGAACCAAAAGAGGAGGCAACGGCAGCCGCGCCTGGAACGGGAAAAGAGCGGGAAATAACAATAGAGCCAATAACGCGAATAGAAGGGCATCTTGGCGTTCACGCGAAGTTAGACACCGGTGCTAAAAAGGTCATCGACGCATATGCTTACAGCCCGATGTTCAGGGGTTTTGAAATAATCCTGGTGGGAAGAGAGCCGTCCGAAGCGGTTATGATTACGCAGCGGGCTTGTGGTGTTTGTCCAGTGCCGCATGGTTTATCATCGGTAAACGCCGTTGATCAGGCATACGGAGTATCGCCACCGCCGATGGGCGTACTTCTTAGAGATTTCGTTCATGGTGCTGAGCAGTTATATGATGCTCAGCTTGGTGTTCTCAACCTTGAAGGTCCGGACTACAGCGAGGTTGCGGTGAAGAAGTTCAATCCTGACTGGTGGGGCGAAGCGGAGAAGACGAAGGCATCGAGGTCCGATGTTCACGGCTTTGCTACAATAGCGGATATAATGACCGCACTTAACCCTCTGGCTGGCGAGCTTTATCTCAGGTCTCTTTTAGTGCAAAAGGCTGCGCACAATATGGCGGCGATATTCGGTGCAAAGCACCCGCACGTTCATACCTTTGTTCCCGGCGGAATCGCGAAGATAAACCTCTCGGCATCAGACATTGAATCATATCTGACGCTGCTCATGCGTAACGTTGCCTTTGCGAAGGAGCTGGTTACATCTACGGACGATCTCCTGAATTTCGTGCTTGCACAGGGCTATGCGGATGTAGGAGCAAGAGAGATCAATCTCTGCTCTGTGGGTAGTTACAACGATCCTGAAGCGTATTCAGAGAATTACGAGGATATGACCGATTGGGGTCGTAAGCGTTTAGTGTCTCCAGGAGTTATTTTAAATGGCGAACTTGTCACAACGGACCTCGTGGAGTTCAATGCTGGAGTGCGAGAATTCATCGGTAGAGGCTGGTATTCGAGCGAGTGGGAGCAAGAGGTCAAAACAGACCCGGCAGGAAATGAGATTGCGTACGAGCATCCGTGGAACAAACGCACGATTCCAGAGCCGGGCGAGTACGGCAAATGGGGTTCCAAGTATACTTGGGTTACGTCGCCACGGTGGAATAACTGGAAGGGCGATGGCAAGAACCACGTCCTAGAACTCGGTCCGCTTGCGCGGATGTGGGCGACAGCGAAGGCTGGCCTTGTGCCTGCGTCCACGGGATCGAGCCTCAAGTTCGAACTGCCGGCGGCCGTTATACCGGGATTCAAGTATGCGGATAAGATGGAGTTCGAGTGGAAGGTCCCTGCGAAGCCAAATGCAGTAGAACGAGTCAGAGCACGGGCATATTATCATGCCTATTCCGCATATTGCGTGTCAAGTCTGGTAATGCAAGCTTTGGAATTCATGAAGGCGGGTAAGACGAAAGTTTGGACTCCATACGAGAAGCCAAAGGAAGGTATCGGCTTTGGTGCAGTTGAAGCTATGCGTGGCTCGTGCTTGCACTGGTGCGTCATGAAGGATGGTGTCATTCACAACTACCAATACCAGGCACCAACGACGTGGAACGCATCAGGCAGAGACCCTGAAGAAAAGCCGGGACCATACGAAGAGGCGCTTATTCAATCGCCGATCACTGAAGCTGGAGATCCCGCAGCGTGGAAAGGCGTCGATATCGTCAGGACGATAAGAAGCTTCGATCCGTGTATGGGATGTGCAGTCGCAGTGCATATAGGTGACCGAATAGTAAAACGCGAGCTGCTACCGTACGCTACGCCAGAGTAAGTATCTAACCAGTCAAAGATAAACGCAAATACAATGCTATAGGAAGGAGGGTACCGCCGCCAGTCGTTGAGATGAGCGTGGTACTCTTCTAACCCTGTTTTGCATGCGGATACGGAAGGTGAAGGGGAGCCTTCGCCTCTTCCGCTTTTATTTCTATACGGTAGATTATTCTGAGCTTTTATCATACTTCGGGAACGCTTCCTGTTTCATGGATGGACGGTTCTAAAAATCCCACGCTTGAAGGTTTTAAACTCTCTTTAATCCCTCCCGGTCGAACTTAATGAGGGTTTGTTTGCTATTCTAAGGAAGCTTCGATTCGTGCGTGCTCAGGTTGAGCGGTCCTGCTGTAATTCGTCCAGAATGATTTCGACCGCGCTATGGATCGCAGTTGCGACTTCCGGGCTCATTTCTTCACCCAGTTGGGCGTCCTGAACTTCGCAACCAATAACGACATTTGTGGGTGGAAGCGTGCCGATGGTCTTAGCGAAGCTAAGGAGCTCCTCTAACCG
This sequence comes from Methanosarcinales archaeon, assembly GCA_030621945.1. GTDB lineage: Archaea > Halobacteriota > Syntropharchaeia > Alkanophagales > Methanospirareceae > JACGMN01. The sequence goes on from JAUXGS010000019.1 coordinate 3,328, forward strand.
AGCTTCATGGATGCTGAAGTTAAATGGGTTCTCTCCTCCGGGCTTCATCTCTTCCACCTCTTCCGCTTTTATTTCCGTACGATAGATCGTTCCAAGCTTTCCTCCGGTATTAACTGCGTCAGCAAAGATCACATGATCGTAGTCACTGAGGTCAGGTGCCAGAGTTATGCCACACAGTCCGACATCTCGTGCTTCCACGTTCTCAGGTAGATCTCTCGTCAGTAGTGCTTCGACGACCCGTGGGCCAAAGCCATCGTCACCCATATATTGGTTCCCTATACCAGCCACAAGAATTTTTGTCATCTTTACAGGGGGAAGGAGCTAAAAGTTTTTTTATACTTCTTTCGTTCAACGACTTTTTCAGGAATAGTATGAAACACGAAATTCGATAGAACATGCATTTATTTCAATATCCACAGCGGAAGGGCAAATATCGCTAAATGCGCGTGGAAATGCGGAATATCGAATAAGTTGCTTCAGAAGTCTGTCATCACCCGGTACTGGTCTATCTCTCCCAACGTCTCTCCTTCCTTCAATCTCGTCAACCGCAAGAATCTCCTGGCCGTGCCTTCCACGTCCCGCGCATTTGTTATGCCTCGACCGACGATTAAAATGTCCGCACCGGCTTCTATCGCTTTCGGTGCGTTCTCTTCTTTTACACCGCCTGCAACTGCGACACGCATCTTCTCACCGCCTATTCGTTTTATCTCTCCTATATTCCCCCATGCATGTTGCGTCCCCAGTTCTTCCGTGTCTATTGCACGATGCAGTTCCACTACGTCCGGCATCAACCCGCCTACGCTTAACTCACTCAGCAGGTCTATCGGCCTTGCGACATTCAGCATATCTAAGGCGGCGTAAATACCTGTCTTCTTTGCCTCCTCTATCGCCTTCTCTATCGTTCTGAGAGGTGCTAACCCTGAGATCACCACGGCGTCAGCACCTGAATCCGCAACCATCCGCGCTTCCAAGTTGCCGGTATCAAGCGTCTTCAAATCGGCAACCACGAACGTCTCGGGCTTTATCTCCTTTATCTTTCCTACTATATCCACGCCGTATCTCTTTATCAATGGCGTGCCCGCCTCTATAATAAGATGGTCATTTCTCGGCAGCTCCTTCACTACCCGTTCCATCAGCTCCCACTTGGGAATGTCCAGAGCAACCTGCAGATACGGTGGGTCCCATAATTTTGTCACTTTCATGCCCAGTGAAGGATGCCTTGATCTGTCCTTCTCATATAATACTTTCTTAATATCCGGGAAACCTTCTATTGCCCTCTTTATTGCTAACTTTGCCGCGCCGTAGTTGTACCGATAGATTTTATTATAATCCTCAGCATGGGGATGCATGAACACGCTTACGATAATCACATAATCCTCCGCCTTGTCTTCCGGTATAACGCCTTCCTCCACGGAATCTGCAACCGCTTTTGCTATAGCACTCTGCGCGGGTCCAAATATCCTCTCCGCTTCCTTCATGTTTCGCACCGTAACCTTCGGCACAACTAACGTAGAAGGCTTAACCGGGAGATTTGGCCTTAACACCGCAAACAGCGGTGTATGCCCCGCGGACATTTGACTTAAAGCGTTCGTGAATGCCACACCTACAGGCCCGTATTTATCCCCGATCATCAAATCAATGTGTGCAACTTCAGATCCTTCCCCTATTAATGCTTCACCCATATACATCGTAGTTAACTCCCCATTATTGTCTGTGCTTAATATAGATAGTAGTTGCTTTATATCTTATCCAATGCTTTCCTTACCTTAGGCAGCAGCTGATATTCAAGCTCTAACTGGTGAAAGCCTGGCCTCGCTCCCCCTTTCCTCGTTGCTCTACATATCCGGTGGTCACCGATTGGAAACCCGCGTGGTTTTGAAAAGACCCCATTCGGATCCATTTTTCTTACCGCATCCACTATCTCCCGTACTTTCTTCTCCTCGCCTTCCACTAAAGCACCAAAACACGTCTCTTTTACACTTATGCCTGCGTCTGCCATGCTTGCATCCTCGCTCATCATAGCCAAAATCTTACTCTTCACCTGTCCCGGCGTTATCTCAGAATCCGGTGAGATCAAAATTACCCTCGTCTCTATTCCCATCTTTATTCCCCTTTTGTCACCCTTCCATCTACTTTGAACTTGGCGGAGCGATTCTTCTTGCGAAGATATTTCATGGGCCCGCGGAGATTTGAACTCCAGACCTCTCGGTTATCAGCCGAGCGCTCCAACCGTGCTAAGCTACGAGCCCTCTCTCTTATTTATTAAATGTTATACTAACGGAATAATATAACTTTTATCTTTAAGATAACTGTATCATTCTACTGTTGTGAGCAAGCAAAAGAAGATATATGTGAAGAAATATGACTCATGCTCTGGGTTACTGGTAGCAGTATGCGACAAGGATTTGGTAGGGAAAAGTTTTGAAGAGGGAGGTCTTTTTTTAAAGATCAGCGAACGTTTTTATAAAGGTGAAGAGGCGACAGAAGAAGTAGTAGTGGATTCTTTAAAGCATGCGACAATAGCGAATTTAGTAGGTAGATGGGCGATAAAATGTGCCTTAGACAACGATTTTATTGAAGAAGACAGTGTGATTTTCGTTGATGGTGTGCCGCATGCTCAGATGGTAAAATTATGAAAATCAAACATTGCAAAGAGTGGTTATTCGCTCATCTCCTCTTTCATAACCGACAGGAATCGTTTTGATACCGCATCTTCGACGAGTTGTATAATTGTATCTTTATTCTTTAACCCTTTGAAGATACCAAGCGGTATCTGCGCAGCAGACATCGAAGCGTGTCCACCTGCGGAACCTAAGTCCCCAAATGCACGGACAAACGCATCTCCTATATTTACCCGTATATCCTTACTCCTCCCTGAAACGCATATCATATCTTCGACTAGCCCTATCACTACAACGGTTGATATCCCTTCCAGATTGAGCAAATAATCTGCTGCCTGTGGAATAGCATCCAGATTCGCCACTTCTCCTACATTCGTGATTAAATAGCTTCCCTTTATCTTCTTGTGCAGTATCGCATTACCTACTACATTCAGCATTTCTGTGGACATCGGCGGCGTTTCTATTTGCTCCAAGAGGTCTTTATCCGCCTTTAAGTGAAGGAAAGCAGCGGCGGAAAAATCCGATGGATGTGTCTCACGTTTAAAGCCACCAGTATCTGTTCTTATCCCATGCAAAAGAGCACTTGCTAACTCTTTATCCACGGGTATGCCCAATTCCTGCAGATATCTCGTCATTATCGTTGACGTTGCACCACTATCAGGTTGGACCTCAAGAAAATCAGCGGCGACTTTATCTTTATTATTCGCTGTATGATGGTCTATGATGATGTGCACCTTACCTTCAGGTGGTGGAGACAAAGGATTGTGCACACCAGGAACAGTGGCATCTACAAGTGCCAACTTACCATAGCCCTTCAAATCATCCTCGTGCTCTATTTGTATCATCTCTATTCCTAAGATGTTTACAAAAGCCCGATTCACATGATGCCCTATCTCTCCTCTGTACAATATATCCGCAGATACACCCACGTGCTTTGCTATTTGCCTTAGTGCAAGAGCCGAAGCTATTGCATCGGGATCCGGGCTGTCGTGAACCACAATACCCAACTTCCCACCCTCCTCATCCTTTATCTCTTCTATCATCGCGGCCAATTCTTTCGCTTTCCGCAGAGACTTCACGCTCTCCAACTGTCCTATCGCGGTTCTTGCTACCATATCAGGGATTGCCAAAACCACGTCAACGTCTAACCCCTTTAAGTCTTCTTTGTCTGCGGGGTCTATTGCTCGCACTACTAAACGAGCATGTGGAGCCATCTCTTTTATATTGTTCACCGCTTTTTTGTTTCCTTCGCTGTTGTTACTCACGATAAAAACCGCTTCTGGCGTACCCTCGCTTACGATTTTACTTGTCACTTCAGGGTCGCTTATGTCACCGACGAACGCAATAAAATCCTCTTCCTTTAGTAATTCCACCTTCTTCTCATCTATATCCACGATGAGAACGTCCAACTCCTGCCCTCTCAACTCCTTCGCTACCGCATAACCAATTCTTCCACAACCAAAGATTACTTGCAGCGCCCTACCTTTCCCTTTCGTCTTGCGCTTGGGGTTACTTTCTTCAGCGGTCATCTATATTACTTACCATCTTTGTAACAAGATGGTATTAATATATCCCTTAAAAACATTTACGGGAATTTTGATTCGTAGTTATCGAATTCAGATTGTATAAATACTCCTCACACCCGTCCAGCATCCCCACCCCTTCGCTTCAAATTATTGCTTAATTTGGGCAATATTGCCAAAAAAGGAAAAGTTTATATGCCCCCGTTTTAGATTATTTACTGAGATGAAAATTGCCGGATATAAAGCGGAAGAGCAGGCGAGGGGCGCTATTGAAACCGCTAAGTATGAAGTGGTACGGAAGGAGATTGATAGGAAAAAGGAAAAGTCGCTCTATTTTATCGCTTTCGGATTGATCTTTTACGCTCTGTATCCCACCATATCTATTCCGCCAGAGAGTCCCGCCTTGGGCATAGCTCTGGTTTTATTTTTGTTAGGCTCTGGATGCATGGCCTTTGCACTAATATATATATTTTGGCTTGCAAGGAAGGCGTGTTCTAGCACGTTTTGACTCATGGATAGTGCGAGGCTCTGCTCCGCGACCAAGCAAGCTCGGTAGGACGTGCATACTTGAGATTGGGTCTTCCCTTTCAGTTGCTTCCTCCAGTAACCCCTTCTTTAAGCACCTGTTCAAATTTCTCCGCGGCATGCTTGTGGTCAAATTTCATTGCTAACGACCGGGCAGTATTACTAATCTTCTTCCTTAGCGCGGCGTCTTTTAAAAGCATAACCACATACCCGGAAAAAGTATCATAATCATCAGCTACGAACATGTCTTCTCCATGTTTAGGATTTATACCAAAGGTAGCCAGTCGAGTAGCAACTACGGGCAGGCCGCAAGCCATAGCTTCTAAAAGCTTCCCCCTGAAGCCCGTGCCCAACTCAATCGGAGCCACAAACATGTCGCTATTCCAGTAAAATCGCCGTACATTCTCGTCATCCCCTCCTTCCCGGACAATCACATTGTCACTTCTCAAATCCAGCAGTTCTTGCGGTGGATTGAACCCGATTGCATAAAACTTTGCATCCGGAACTTCCTGCTGGATTCTATCCCAGCAGTTGTTGATAAAGTTCTTCACCGCATCCACATTGGGATAATGCTGAAAATTACCTAAGTAAAGGATATTTTTTGTGCTTCTTTCCCAGGACTTCTTATTTGGTGGCGTGTAAAAATCAGTGTCTACGCCGTGAGGCACTACTCTGATCTTGTTCTTCAATCCTGGCGCATGGCTTATCAGAATATCGCCATCCTCCCGGGTTAAAGTTAAAATCCTATCAGCAACGTCGTACATCCTAAACTCGTAATTAAACAGCTCTTTTATTGTAGCTTCACCGATTTCCTCTCCTTTTGCAGCTCTTAGTTCAAACGCCTTTGTATAACATTCGTGTACCGAAATCACAGACAGGGTATCGGCTGGGATGAGATTGTGATTCTCCTCTATGTACTGCCCCATCATCGAATATTCCGCAATAACAGCGTCAAAATGCTTCTCCTTCAAAGTCAATTTCAATGCTTCTTCAATCCCTTCATCGTAACCGCCGTCTCCGGTTAAGAATACCCTCGGTCTATTCAATCTTTTATAACGCGCCTCTACTTCATCACAGTGTCTTTCCTTAACAGAGTTAATACGGATAATCTTTTCACATAAGGACTTAAGGCTTTTATCCTTCCCGTCTGCCTCAGTATAAGCGGGGGCAATCAGGGTTATCTTGTGTCCCATCGAAGACAGATTCTTAATTCTGTGATAGATGAGAATGGGTCCGCCTATGATGTCCGCTCTGGGAAACAGCTTTGGTAGGAACAGTATATTCATCTTCATTGCACCCCTTTACAGATAATATCCCTTACCTGAGAACGAATATCTTCCTGACCTGTAAACCGCATCAATTCCTGCCACTGTTTTTGCAGTTCGCATAACTTTTGAAAAGGGTCGAAATGGGGTAGGGCATCAGTTCTGGCAAGGGTGATATTGTTTAACGCTTCTTCACTGCCTTTTCTATCCCCTTGAGCGAGATACTCTTTAGATAACAGTTTGCAAGCCTGCTCAATCTTCTCTTCGAGGTCGGGTTTCAGAAAACATCCGGGATAAGGACCCAAATCCTCTGGATTGACCTTTATCATTCCTTCCACCTCTTTTTGCGTTTCGATCTTCGCTCGCTCATAGATAAAACGATAGATGTCTTCTCGCAACTGCATCCAGGTGGGATGTGTCTTTGATGGTGGAAGGTGCTTGATGGAAAGTTGATTATCCAGGAAGAAGTGAAAACCCAGCATCCTCGCATTTATCAAAAAATCTATATCCTCACCTCTCCGGACATTCTGGTCAAAAGGAACGACTGTAAAGAGATTGCGATGGATAACCATATTTCCACCGAAAACAAAAGGTGTCTCTTTCAACCTTGGTTCAGTTCCAATAACCTTATCAAATGCTTCATTCATCCTCTCATATTGATCCCAGTATTGCATCCAGGGGCGATATGGTTTCTTAACGTGGTAGTCCCCGTCAGGTTGAAGATAATATCCTGCCACTGCGTTGATGGTTATTCCACCAATTTTCCTTCCAATGAATTCTCTGGCTTTCGAGATGAATTTTGGTTCTTCAAAGATTTCATCATCGTCGATAAGCACAGCAACATCCGAACCCAGAATATGCGGAATGAACATGCATAGATTTCGAACGTTGGAATATCCTCGAAGTTGGAGAAGGTTAATATGCTCTTCCGCTTTTTCGTCCTCAGGACGCAATAGCTCATGTATCTGCTTTAGATGCGATTGTCCAAACAGCAGTACTTCTACTCCTGAATTGGCAGAC
>JAUXGS010000134.1 GCA_030621945.1 Methanosarcinales archaeon
AGAGCCGGGTTTCGAAGCATTCTTCGCAATTGCAGGACTGATCACCGTAGCATATCTGGTACTGAAAAGAAAGAAGGAGTAACGAAGGTGACTGACGATTCAGCACAAAAATGCGGTTGATGTTAGCCATGAAAAAATTGTCTTTTGGGGGCAGTGGTATGAATGGTATGCGCCTTTGCACATTGCTATTAGCAAGTGCTTTCTTACTAATAGCAACGCCGGTGGTAGCAACTGTAGGAGCGGGTGGAGTGTATTCTACGCTCCAGTACGATGCACAAAGAACGGGAAATGTCACTGGAATAGCACCGGAAACTGCCTCGTTATTATGGCAATCGAGCGAAAAAACAGCAGGCTGCGTAGAAGCGGGACCGATCGTTTCTGGCGATAAAGTTTACATATCTACCTGGTGGTCTTCAGGAATGGGTGTTGAAGGGAATGCCGTTGATGCACTGTATTGCCTTGATAAGGACAGTGGTGAGGAGATTTGGAATAATACCGAAGTTTACGGTGCATCTACGGCCGCACTCGCAGATAACAAGCTCTTTGTAGGCACGCATAGAGGGAACATAACCTGTGTCGACGCAGCGAGTGGCGAGCTATTATGGAGCAAGAAGATAGACGAGAATCCCTCGTGGTACGGCGTCACATCCTCTCCACTGGTGCTGGATGACGCTGTTTACGTGCTAAGTTTCTCAGATGGTACGCTTCATGCTTTTTCGTTTGACGGAGCAGAACTTTGGAATTTCTCCTCCGGTGGCGAAATATTCAACTATGCCTCGCCTGCTGCATACAAGGATAAAATCTTCTTCGCGGGCAACAACTCCTCTGGACAACACGCGTTATATTGTCTGAACGTAAGCACGCATGAGGCGGTTTGGAATTTCACAACAGAAACAGAAATAAGGGGCGCGCCCACGATTTGGATTGAAGAAGGAATGGTTTTCTTCACTACTAAATTCGTATACGGAAAGCAACACAAGCTTTATGCAGTTGATATAACAACGGGAGCAGAGGCTTGGAATGTATCTCACTATTCAAGTTGGGCCTCTCCTGCGTTGAGCAAAGGAAAACTATTCATTGGGGACTCTGCGGATACTACCTTCTATTGTTACGATGCGAGAAATGGCTCGTTACTATGGGAGAATGATGAGATGGGCGGCTCGATAGATTCATCGCCAGTTGTTGCCGATGGTAAAGTGTATTTTGGAACCAATGAAGTTGACGGGACGGTATACGCGCTTGATGCTGATAATGGATCAATAATTTGGAGCTATACACTTCATATCCCGCCGGGATTTGGAGGAGGGTTTAATATAGCCTCACATCCTGCCATTTCTGACCGCACCTTGTTCATAGGAGCTGATAATATCGGTGTTCTTGCATTTAGAGACCTTAAATTTTGGGGATTCAACACAGACGCTCCGGAAAAGCCTTACCCAAGCATCTCCGGCAGACATTACGGGAATATAACGCCATCGCATGATGTTTACGTAACCTCATTATTTACACGGGCATGTGAAGGGACTGGCGGACATACAGAATACGTAAAAATATGGAATGATACGTGGAACGGCGTAGAGGGGAGATGGCGAGGATATACTGGAAATTGGCACACTATTCCTTTTGACGACGCTTTTATGCTTACTGAAGGTGAAACGTACTATTATCATATGGATACTGGCTCTTATCCTCAAATACATCATGATAAAAGCGTGCTTGATGTGCGCGATGGGACAATGACCTGCACAAACTTCACCGATGCGAATGGGAGAGTTTATAATGATTGGATACCTGCAATTAGGTTGGAGTGAACTTCTTTATTTGCACCGTTTTCTTTCTAAACAGAGAATCCGTGGTGAGGATGGTAGGATGAATAAAATGGACGAAAAAAGAAATAACAAAGTCAAATACTTTATCCTCCTTTTTTCTGTATTTCTTTTCTCTTTATCTCTTATATCCATCTCACTCGCCAGTGCAAGTAGCGAGATCGCGCAATGGAACAGCGTGACAGGTGACGATTCCGATAGCTTTCCAGTAGATACCCATATAGACGAGAGCAGTGAGGTTGAATTCACTGTTTCTTCTGATTTGTCTTACGAATGGACATGGTCAGTGAATAAAGAGGAGATAGAAGAATACGAAGGCGAAAGCTCAAATTTGGTTTATGTGTTTGAAGAATACGGCATTTATAATGTCAGTGTTGTAGGGCAGGGAGAAAATGAAACAATTGAATGCGCATGTTGGAACGTTACGGTTTGGCTGGTAATAGAAGAAGAAAACGATGTCCGTGAATTAGAGGGGCTTGAGGCGTACACATTGCGGATTTCTAAAAAACCAGAGAGGATTATTTCTATGGCACCGAGCTGTACTGAAGTATTATTTGCCGCAGGAGCAGGCGACAGCGTTGTCGGCATCACAGAATACTGTGATTATCCTCCTGAAGTGGAGGGAATAGAAGTGATAGGCGGATATTCAACACCAAGTTTCGAGAAAATAGTGGATTTAGAGCCAGATTTAATTGTTGGCGCTTACGGGAATCCTGATTATGTGATATACCGATTAGTGGAGTTTGAGTATCCGGTTTATTCAATGCATCCGAAAAATATCGAAGATATATTAGCACATATTAAAGTCACCGGAGCGATAACGAAATACGAGGGGGAAGCATCTTCGCTTGTGGACAATCTAAGAGAGAGATTGGACGAGGTAGAGGAACAAACGGACTCGTTAGAGGAAGAGCAAATGCCACGGGTTTTTTATAACATCGGAACCTTCTTTACCGCAGGCGATGATACCTTCATAAACGAAATAATTGAGACTGCTGGTGGCACAAACATCGCTGCTGATAAGTCCGGATACTTCATAATGAACCTTGAGGTGCTAATTGATAAAAATCCTCAAGTTATCATCTGCGACAGCGGAATGGGAAGTATCAGCACCGCGTATGATGAGATCATGTGTGATGAACGACTGGAAGTGGTGGATGCGGTGAAAAACAACCGGGTTTACGTAATTGAAGGAGACATAATGGACCGACCCGGACCAAGGGTGGTAGACGCGGTGGAAATAGTCCATGATGATTTCGGCGAATTTTTCGCTGCTATGGAGGATGAAGATGACGAGGATGAAAATTCTCCGAGCATAATGACTTGGAATCCCGTTGAAGCGATGGCGAACAACACCGAAGGCGAATCAAGAACTTTTTCCGTCTCAGTTGACCAAACGGTGGATATAAGCTGGCAAATAAACGGGACGGAAATTCAAACAGATGAAAGTGTAGTAGAAGCAGCTTATACAAACACGAGTGCGGTTGTTGGAACCTGGCAGGTCTCTGCAATCGCAACTAACAGAGCAACGGGTTTATCCGATATACACACATGGATATGGAACGTAACACCTGCGCTTACCGCCACACCTACACCTGTGGTGAATATAACTGCAACACCTTCACCTACGCCATCCCAAAGTTCAACGTCAAAATCTGCGCCTACTGTTGCACCAGCACCAACGCCAACACCAGCACAAGCATCAACACCTAAAACAGAAGAAAATCAAAAGTCGGGAGCCGATGGGGAGCCAGTCCCGGGATTTGAAGCGGTAATGGCAATTATTGTATTACTTGCGGTAGTGTATCTTTTAGGAAGAACGAACCGCTTTTAAAAGACTACAAACTCCTTTAAAAAGATGAAAAAAGTAAAAGCAACGCGACTGAGGAAATTTATCCACTGGAAGATGATTATGATTTACATAGTTGCGATTCTCTGCTTGTCCATCGTG
>JAUXGS010000079.1 GCA_030621945.1 Methanosarcinales archaeon
CAACTTTTCAATTATCTTCTCAATAAAATCAGTAAAATCGTCCTTGTTAACTTTGGTATTAATCAAATTTGAGACTTCTGTTAATACATGCGGGGTAACTATAATTCCTCTAAAATTTGATAAGAATTTGAACAATATATCAAAGTCATCCTTTGTAAATTCCTCTGTTAATTTGTTTTTACCTATTGTGTCATAATTGTAATAGCCAGCTAATAATAGTATTAGCGGACCAGTATCAACGATAATCCTTTTTCTAAAATATGACCGGATATTCTTCTCTCTAATTGACATTAGTTCATTCTACAATTCTCATCTTCATAGAAAGAACCTCTGCTGTTTCTGCGTCTACTTTTATTATCTTATAATCTTTCGCAGTGCCCATATAGCTCCTTATATGCCCTAACGTAACCAACCAAGATTTCCTATCATCAGTTAATTCGATTTCTTCTAAGCTAATGTCAACCACTGGTAGATTTTTCATTTCGGCCAAATATCTTGTGGCAATTTGTGCGGCTTCTTTTGCGGTTATTTTTGTCTTCTTTCCATCAGTCATTTTATTTTCACTAAACATCATATGACGCTGCTTGTATAATAAAATTTTTGGAATATTCAGTAACAATCAACAAAAAGCAACTCCCAAAAACCACACAAGCAGGCGCTATTCCTCCGCACCCCACCACCTTATCACCTCCCCCTTATCAATCACCCTCACTTCCGGCTTCATCTTATCGTAAACCGAACTAACCTTCAATCCTAAAAACTGCTCTTCCATGCCCTTTAATTCTGCGGGCGAAAGCGGTGTATTAAGCTGCACCTCATCCGGCTGTATTGAATGTTCATGACGTAGAGGGGTGGTATAAAACGTTTTTGGTTCTTTATCCTATCCATTCAGATTGTTAGAGAAAGTTTTTCTTTTAGCACAGGTTTTCTTTTTTGTAAAAAAAAGAAAAAGTGTTATCCAAACAAACCCTTCAACCAATCAATAAAATCACTGAATATCCCGAAGATGTTTTGTTTTACAAAACCACCAAAAATATCGTCTTCGAGAACTGTTTCCGCTTCTTCCGACCAGCCACTTGCTACTTCCCCCTTCTCGTCGGTGAAATACTTATCGTTGTAATAAGCCCATACTTCAACCACCGGATATTCATGGTATTTCCAGTAATCGTATGAAACACCGTTTCTATTCACTTTCTCACCCTTTTCTTCATCGTAGAAAGGACCGGAAGTAGCTTCTAAAACCTGCCATCTGCCATCTTCTTTTAGCTCCACCCATGCATGACCACCAACCTCACCACCAAAATTGACCTTACCGAGAATCACCCTTACATCTTCCGCGGGAACTCCGGAAGCTCTTAACATAGAAACCAACGTATTTGCCTGTTCTGAGCAATCGCTAACAATCTCTCCTTTCATTGGATTCGTGCCCATAGCAGGCGTAGTAACTAAAAAGTCCGCGGGTAACATCCATTTCTCTCTACTATTATGCAACACGGAATCAGAAACCCAGACGAATGACTTCGCCTTTTCATAGATTTGTTCCTTTGTTAAGCCTGTAACCTCCTCTTTAACTGCATCTGGAGTGACAAATTGCTGATACGGAGAGACCTGACCTTCTTTTGCTCCCCAACCCTCCTCAGCCATGTAAACCTTCAATTCCGGTATTTCTACCACATCGTACACATTCTTCTTCAGCTCAAGTTTTCTTATCTTCTCCTCTGCTTCAACTGCGAGCACTTCCTTTGCATAATTCACAAATTCTTGTACTTCGCTTTCGTCACCAACCTTAAGAACGCCTTCGTTTTCTATCAACTCTTTCAAATCATCGGTCTCAACCACAACGAGATCGTAATTATCTGTTCTCACTACCAGCTCCTTCGCCGTGCCGGGTAAAACACAATCCCGCTCGGTTTGTAAAATGAACCTCTCCTTTTTCAATAGCGGTCTTTCAATTTTCTCTATCGCCACTAACGGTGTTACGGATTTCGCCAGCAGCTTTTCTCGTTTAAGCTCCTTATCCGTAACATTGCCCAATTTAACTAACCGATTGTTCTCCACTATCAGCAATTCATTCGCTTCTTCCTCGATGAGTTGACCATTCTTCTTTATCTGTTTTTGTGTCGCTTTTACAAGTCCCGTTTCTGCATCCACCGTAGTTGCAATCTCAACGTTTACCACGCCGTCCTCCACTTTTACCGACTGCACGCTTTTGATTTTATAAACTGGCTTATTATCTTCTACTTTCAACTCCATTTCTTCGATTAATTGCGGCTCAATTCGTTTCACACGCTCAGAAGCAACGACCGGAAGAACTTTTATTTCTAACGCCTTCTCCTCATGGACTAAATAGAGTTTCGCATCTTTGATCTCCAACTCATTGGTTGTAAAAGCAGTTACATTATCCGCCGTAATACTCAATTCTTGCGCTTCTTTCTTGATTTCCACCTTATTTGTCAACTCTGGAGTTTCTATTTCTACTGCAACTACGGGTTCTTCTATTTGTTTAATATCCAACGACGTATTTTCGATAGACACAAAATCTTCGGTCGGCTTGAGTAAAACAGGTTCACTCGTTCTCTTGATGCTAATCGTATTTCGCTCAATAGCAACAACGCTTCGATTTGCTACTGTCAAAACCTGATTGCTTCTTAATTCGACTTTTTCTTGCCCTTCAATTGCCACTACTTGTTTCTGAGGAGAAATTAGTGATAAATTTTCCTGCGCATTTGCCACAGGTATAATGCCAATTACGAAAAACAATAAAACCAAAATTGCATACAGTTTTTTCATTTTCTCGTCCCCTCTCACTCTTATATGCTACATTAGTTGTACTGTTATCTTAAAAGTTTTTCGCGTTCTTCAAATATTTTTCAAGAACTTCGCCAATCTTTTGCTATCCTTATCCTTTTTTAGCATAATATCCGTTTTGAGTACGTCCACACCTGTATCCACCGTGCATTCGTCGTTCTTATCGATGACCAGCACGTCTAAAAAATCTTTGTAACAAGTGTACACCCCGTATGGGGAAACGTCAAACCCTTTTGCACGCATGAGTTTTCCCGCCGGGCCGCTTACCGCTTCAGTGCCAACGATAGGTGAAACCGCCATCACGATCTTCCACTTGAGAAGTCCCCTCATTCCCTTCAAACTGAGAATAGGTCCGACACTGGTTATCGGATTGCTCGGCCCTATTAGCACTAAAGCTTCTGATTCTTTCTCCAGCACCTCTACAACTGCTTCTGACGGTTTTACTTTATCCATGCCCTCAAAGGAGACATCTAAAACATCCGGCTCACCCTTGCGTGCCACCCAGAACTCCTGAAAATGGAGCTCGCCTTCAGGCGTAAGAATCTTCGTGCGTACCGTTGCAGGCTCATCAGTCATCGGTAGTATCCTTATACGATCAGGTATACCTAAGCTTCGTGCAAGCGCTGCAGTCGCTTCGGTCAGACTTTTTCCCTGCCGCAGCAGTTCAGACCTCATGATATGTGTTGCTCTATCTTTATCACCAATCATCAAGTGTTCCGGGGACTGCAACCGCTCTAACGTGTTATGTGTATTGAAACTGTCATCTTTGACGCCCCACCAGGTCTTCTTGTTCATTACGCCTGCTAAGGTATACAATACCGAATCAACATCCGGGCAGAGCAAATTCCCCGAAATCCAGATGTCTTCCGCAGTATTAACTATTATATTCAGCTCTTCTTCTTTGAATACCTTCTCCAGTCCCACCAGCAGCTTTGGTGTTCCCGTACCGCCTGAAAGAATAATCATAATCTCCTAAAAGGAGGATTACGAGATAAAACCATATTAATTAAAGTGTGGTTTATTCAACATAGTTACGCTAAACAAAGGACTGCTTTGAGATTGGTACTTTTCACATTCTGTTCTGCATCACCGTGCAGCCACGTGTATAGTGAACGTTTCCAGAGGTTCCACATCCGTTTCCCACGGCCGGTGATAGACCAATTTAAGGACAGTTTGACTTGCATTTACACACTCAAACCGGATGATTTGCACACCGCCAGCACCGACGATACCCGATTCCTGCCTATTCGGAATAAATTCTATCTCGCCCACTTGCCGCATGACCTGCCCATCAAGAGGTTCGACCACTTCCCATGTGTAGCCCGTGGTTGGGTTTGCGTCCAGAGTGATGCTCAAGACTTGACCGCTCTCAAGTTCGACCGTGCTACCGTTGTCCGCTGCGGTGAGCTGCACCTCGCTGGGACCATACGCCATCAACGCTACAACGATGAGCAGTATGGCAATAATTACCCCACCGACGATGTACGCCTTTTTGTCCATTGCGATACAGCACCTTTAATGTATATTATTGGCATCGTAGATATAAAAGCCTCTCGACTGCGTGGATGGATAGATAAACGCACGTCTCACGCGTCATTTAAGCTTAAAATTGCGATTATTTCGTTCGTAGATTATAAAATAGGACAGGCGGTATACTCAGCATACCAACGAATACGTGCAGTTGTAATTCACCCGTACGAATAAAGGTAATCACGAGCATACCCCCTGCAAAAATGCCGGTTAATACAATAGCAGGAATTAAATACGTGAACAGTTTTTCACGAAACGTAAACTCTTCTATATCTCTGAACCCCTTATTGCTCTCAGCCAATGTACGACGACGATTATAAATCATTCTAATTGAGTCCATAGCTATCGCACTCAGCCACGCACAACCCACAAGCATTAAAAGGACGAGCGGTATGTCATAGTGATTCTGGGTGAAAAAATACAGGAGTATAACATAAACGGGAATGGTTAAGGGTCTCAAATACTTCTCACGTTTACTCAGGTCATCAGAAAGCCCAAATTTTTTGCGCGCTTGATACACAAACACCTCTTTAAATGCCGCTAAAAATTCTTTCTGTTTCACTATTATCCCCTTTTCTATAATCAACCACCTGGTATTTAAATAAAGTGCTGAATATTATTCCCTCTTCTACCAATTCTAAAGCGGCTGAAGTTGGGAGGGGTATATGGCCTCGTAAAAAACATCAAAAAACTTAAATATCTTAAGAATAAAGAGAAAACACACACAGATAGAAAAGGTAAAAATGGATGAGATAAAAAAGGGTGATCTTTTCTCTATCGCCGGCTTGGAAAACGTGCGAATAAGCATAGGGGAGATAGTAGAGGAAGAGAAAGAATGGGAGCCGATGGGACCCCATCCAATGCCGCGTATCGCTACGCTTCGAGACTGGGACTTCAAGCTGTTGAACCGCTACAAGCCGTTCTATGCACCGATATGCGACATGTGTTGCCTCTGCACGTACGGTAAATGTGACCACACGGGGAATAAGAAAGGTGCGTGTGGGATAAGAATGGACGCACAGCAGGCACGAATGGTTCTTCTTGCTTGTTTAGTGGGTTGTAGTGCGCATTGTGGCCATGGCCGTCATCTGTTGCACGACATGATAAATAAATTCGGCCGGGACGTA
>JAUXGS010000119.1 GCA_030621945.1 Methanosarcinales archaeon
AAAAATATGGCCGAATGCCTTGCTCATGGAATCACAAACGTTAGAGACGCGTATACTGAAGACCTACGTGTTACTAGGACACTAAGGGAAGAGATTTCTAAGGGTGAAATACCAGGTCCACGTATCCTGCAGTCAGTTGTTGTGGGTCCACCGGGTTCATACTTAATACAGAAATACAGCCCGGCGAAGCAATTTATAGCTTCAGCCCTTGGTCTAACCAAGGCTTTTGGTATAGCCAAGATGGATCATTTAAGAACTGAAGCTGGCGTCGTGGAATTCCCGGTAGATGCCACGGAAAAACAGGTTAGAGAAGCGGTGGATATAGCCATAGATGAAAGAGGGGCCGAGGCTATTAAAATTGGAGAGCAGCGAGAGAATGTGATAACGCTCAAGCACGATTCAACAATAATGACCATAAACCAACTGGAAGCACTAGCAGACCAGACAAGGCTTCGTGGTTTGAAATCTTTAATGCACCATACGTCTGTTGAGTCTTTCCGACGTGGCGTAAAAGCCGGAGTATCTTCACTATCGCATTATCCAATTGATGCTCTTCTCACAAAAGAGGATTCAGATAATTTCAAAGCAGCGAGGTGCATTATCGAACCTACCATCTCTACTTCATACGGTCTCTTCTGGAAAATAAAAGGGGATCTATGGTATGACCATCCGGAAATGAATAGATTAACTGAATTTCGAGATAGAACCTATACCTATGCTGCCCTTGCAGATGAATATTACATACCTGAATTGAGGGATAGAGTGATAACTTCATATGAGAAGTTATCTAAAAACAGATTTCGGGTATTGGTTTTTCACAATCTCTCACCATTACTACGACATTATGCGCCTGGCATTTACTATGGCCTAGACAATTTGCGACTGCTTTTTGAACATGATGCCCATATAGCACTGGCAAATGATGGGGGTGCCCCCCCTCTTACGCCAGCAATGATGAGGCTGGAATTGACTCTTCTAGATTTCGTTCTCAATAAGGAACCTGCTAACGTTAAGTTGAGCGGTGCCGAAGCTGCCAGAATATCTACGATTAATAGTGCCTACTCAATGGGTCTGGAAATGGATTTCGGATCTATCGAAACCGGCAAGGTAGCTGACTTAGTGATTCTTGACGGTGACCCTCTTGAAGAACCATGTATCTTAGGGAGCCGGGTGGATGCTCTTTTCATGGACGGCAGACTAGTGATAGACAACTGTGGGCTGGAGGTCAAAGCAATCAGGGCAGCCTAAATGTCTAGCAAGTAAGGTCCGCTATTAGCCTTGACGTAAACGTAAGAAGAGCGGGTTCTAAGCCCGCTCTTTTATTAGTCCACCGTTCTTAAAAACGAATATTTTTGTAAACAGGAGGAAGTTGACATTGAACGTCGCCTTACCTATAGTTTATAATAATGCCAGGATAGAGGATAAATATACTGGATCCATAGCAGGAAAGGCTTATGGTACAGAGGACTGATTCGGAGGCCAAGCGAGTAAAGCTGGAGGCATGGTTAAGGACCAAATTGCCTGCGGCGGAGGCTCTCTCAATTGGCCCGCTGGAGAAGGCGACGAGCGGCTATGCTAGCGAAATCCACTTCTTTGATCTCAACTGGCGGGAGGGTGATCACGAGAAAACGGAAAATCTGGTAATTCGAGAGGCACCTACGGAGTTACAGATCCATCCCAACTATAACGTGGGAACACAATTCAATATAATGAGGTGCCTTGAGGGCAGTTCTGTACCTATGCCTAGGACATACTGGCTTGAAGAAGATGACAAGGTTCTGGGTGCCCCCTTCTTCATTATGGAAAGAGTCGAGGGTGATATTCTCAATCCCATTCAGCCCGGCGAAGAGCCTTGGGGGCCGCTTTTTGAAGCGAGCCCTGATCAACGCAGCAGGATGTGGCGCCAGACCATTGAGGTAATTGCTAACATTAACACTATCGGTAGGGAAAGCCGTGGACTTTCCTTCCTTGGAGTTCCCAGGGATGGCACCGATGCTATTGACCGGCAGATATCCCACTATGAACACATGTGGAAATGGGGAGGAGTCCAGCCTCAATCAATTTTTGATGCTGCATTTGCCTGGTTTAAGAGCAACCGGTTTGAACCGGAACATATATCTCTATGTTGGGGGGATGCCAGGCTGGGCAACTTAATATATCGCAACAGCGAGGTTGTGGCTGTCCTGGACTGGGACATGGCGCATATTGGTGCTCCTGAGGCTGACCTGGCCTGGCTCCTGAGCATAGAGTGGATGACTAGTGAGACCATCGGTGCCTGGGATGGAGTGCCAGACAGAGAAGAAGTAATTCAATGCTATGAGGAAATTACAGGAAGACGATTGCAGAACTTCCACTACCATGAGGCGTTTGCCATGCTAAAACTGAGTATATTGTTCCTCAGAGTAATCAGCACCATACCGGGAATACCATCTGATTTTGTTGCTTCCGGTGACCTACCACCTGTGAAAAGGTTAGCTGAGATGCTGACCTGGGAGGGAGAGAATGATAACCAAGTTTGACGAGTACCTCTGTCATCAGACCGTGTCGACTTTTGATGAGGTGTATACCACAGACCAGCAGTGGTATGACAGGGTATGGTTTTCGGCACATGATAACTCCGGTAAAATCCTTATCGATGGGGGATTTGGCAAGTACATCAATAGAGGTGTGATGGATGCGTATGGCGGTGTGAGCGTGGAAGACACCACGCAGTACACGGTACGTGCTTCCCGGGAGCTTTGGCCCGATGTGGATACTATCGCGGTGGGACCACTGTCGTACGAAGTCATAGAACCGCTAAAGAAGGTTCACATATGTCTGGAAGAGAATGATTATGGCCTCAGCTTCGATATCGAGTTTGAGGGGCGAATGAATCCCTGGGAGGAAGAGCCAAGCAACCATCGCCTACCGGGCATTTTTGCAGTCCGCAGCTGTCGTTATCATCAGTTCGGTCATGTCAGCGGTAAGGTGACCGTGGAGAACAGGACCTATGAAATCAGGAAGGATACCTGGTGGAGCCAGAGAGACCGATCTTGGGGAATCAGGCCGATCGGGGTACCGCGACCTGGAGGCTTATGGTCTCGGGCAGACGCGGGAGAACCGGAGTCGGGGCTCCAACCGTGGCCGCAAATACCTGGTATGTTCTTCCATTACCTATTCATGCAGTTCAAAGATTACGGCCTTGTCTTTACATTCTCAGAAGGCATGTTTGGGGAGCCTGCCGGTTCCCGTGGTGCCTTGGTCTATCCCTTGGGAGACAACCGGTTCCCAGTGCCGGTTACTGACGTTCAGCATCAGTTTGAGTTCTTCCCTGGTTCTCGGAGAGTGAAGTCAATTGAATTGGTCGTAAGCACAGCAGACGGTGCAAAAAGGAATATCTCAGTCAAGCCACTCAATGTCCACTATTCCAGAGTAGGCGGATATCTCGATGGGTACAAAGGTTGGGTCCAGGGGAAGTGGTGGGGCAAATACGCTATCGACGGTCAGAAATTGGACCTTACTGACTCAAAAGTGCGCGAGGACCTGCAAGGAGCTGTAGATGACACCATGTGTGAGTTCCAATGTGGCGATGATGTTGGTTACGGTCTCTTGGAGCCTTTTATAATTGGAGAGCTTCCGAAATACGGCTTCAAAGCATGATGACAGTAAGATATCGAGTAGTCAATTCCGTGATTCACACGTCTCGGATTCAGTGCTGGGAGAATGGTTCGTTTCTTGCCCAGAATAGACGGAGCGGGCACATTCGCCCGCTCCGATCCTTTTTCCCCTACTCCCTGGCTGCTGAAAAAGGAAGATTATTCTTCCATCAGGTTCGTCTCGACTACAGTGCCAAAAGCAGTATCTAGCTTGAGCGTTTTAATCTCAAATGGTTGCAGGGTTATGTTCTTGCGCATGGGCTTGCCTACTGCTATACGTAATTGTGTTTTCTGTCGCTGACCTGTGGGTTCAAACAAGCGAATAATCCAGTTTTGACCATCCTGTGCTTGCTTAATAGTTGTGATTTGAATACGCCTATTAGATAAGGTCGCAAAGGCCTTTGGCCGAACTCCGCGTCCTGAAGGGCTGAACCTTTGGGTCATGGATTTCTCATTGTGTAATTGGGCTTCACCAGCAATTGCACCCATTCGCTCGTCCACTGATCCGACGTTAAACCAGAAGTTGAACACTCTCTCACCTTGGTCAATGCGGGGGCGAAACATGCCATCTGGTAAAAATGGCCAATCACCCAGCGGGTGGGCAGCGTAAGCAGGTGAGCGCAGAAGGCTGATGTGCATCTCACCTTCCTTGAACGATTAGCCATAGGTACTGTCGTTCACTGTGGTCAGGGCCAG
>JAUXGS010000023.1 GCA_030621945.1 Methanosarcinales archaeon
AAGGTTTTATTTTCAGAATGGTTTCACACTCATCCGTTTTCATTCCCCTTAGGTCGAGGGAAGACATGGAGAGTAGCGGATCCTTGGCAGGTTCTTGATAAGGAGGATGAGTGGAATGAGAAAGGTTGAATATAGAAAAGCTTTTTCTACATAGTGTAGCATAGGAGAGGGCTTATCGAGGCGATGATGATACTTTTGATAATTATACCCCAGATTCTCACAACAGTAGATGATATTGTCTGGGGTCCTTTTATGGTGGTCCTGCTCATCGGGACCGGTATATTCCTTACTTTCAGGTTAAGGGGACTTCAGGCACGTAAACTGGTGTATGCCATCCGACTCATAATCAAACATAAAGAAGAGGGCAAGGGGGACATATCGCCATTTCGTGCTTTGATGACTACACTATCGGGTACCATCGGCACAGGCAACATCGCAGGCGTTGCCACGGCAATCTCGCTTGGCGGACCAGGAGCGCTTTTCTGGATGTGGCTGACCGCCATAGTGGGCATGGCAACAAAGTTCGTGGAATGTACACTTGCCCTCCATTTCAGGGAAGAACTGCCTGACGGTACCATGATAGGCGGCCCGTTCTATTATCTTGAGCGTGGGTTGAAACATCCGCGATTGGGGTTGGTATTGGGAATGGCATTTGCCACCTTTGGCATCTTTTCTTCCTTTGGTATAGGCAATATGGCCCAAGCTAACTCTGTATCTCTTGCATTAAATGAGACGTTCCATATTCCCGGGATTGCCACTGGCTTACTACTGGCATTGATGGTCGGGCTTGTTATTATTGGCGGAATTAAGAGACTTGGACATGTAGCCGGAAGTCTGGTGCCTTTCATGGCAACGCTTTACATTTCCGCAGCCATGGTTGTTTTGATACTGAACTTCGAAGAGGTACCAGGGGCTTTTTTGCTGATAATCGAGAGTGCCTTATCAGGTCAAGCAGCAGTCGGCGGATTTGCAGGGGCTACCGTGGCTCATGCCATGCGGTTTGGCATCGCCAGAGGGGTCTTCTCCAATGAAGCAGGTCTGGGCAGCGCCCCTATGGCACATGCCACTGCAAAGACACCACACAGCGTCCGGCAGGGATTGATTGCCATGCTTGGGCCGTTCATTGATACCATCGTGGTCTGTTCCATGACGGGTCTGGTCATTGTATCCACAGGAGCGTGGGAAACCGGCAAGACCAGTACCCCGCTGAGCATCCATGCATTCAACTCACAGATAGGATATGCTGGAGATTTGGTGATAACTTTCGGAATGGTGCTGTTTGCCTTTACCACCATACTGACATGGTCATTCTATGGCAAGCAGTGCCTCTCATACTTTGTGAAAAAAGTGTCAGAAGATGCCGGAATCTACAGGTTCTTCCTCAGGGTATATTATTCTGTATTCCTGGTGGGGATCGTCATAGGCGCCGGTGTGGTGGACCTTCCAAAAGCGGCTATCTATCTTGTGGATATCTGGCTGTTCTCTGATATTACCAATGCTCTGATGGCCATTCCCAACTTGGTAGGGTTACTTCTGTTGAGCAAGATCGTGGTGGCTCTGTTTACGGATTATTTCAAGTCCTGATAACACAGATATAGATTGTGGAAAACAGCACCAAAACCGTTATAGCTTCGCTCATTTATCTGTGAAGTAAAACTAATCTCTTAGCAGGCCCAACCTATACCTGATGACGGAAGAAACGGAATCATGGTTCGGAAAGGAATGGATAGACAACGATGCCAAAGCACTTGGTGTCTACGTAGCGTTGCTGATATTACGATTTCGGGTGAGATACAGGACTGATATCCCTGTTCTGTGTAGAGAAGAGAGCTTAATGGAATCACGATTGAAACCCTACCTTGCTCTTTTCCTGAACGATGAGCAGGAGGAGCTGAAGGAAGCGGTGGACACAGGAAAAGGGTTCCTTAAAGCGTTAGTTGCGCATACATCGCTCCCTGAATATGAAGATGTCCTGGATAGCATTGAACTGGATTTTTATGAAATGTTCAAAGAAGCTTACCTGAGACACGTTAACAGAGAAGCAATGGCGGTGAAACTATCAGATTCCGATGTTGCACCATTTATCAAAACATTTCTGAGTGATGTAGCCTCAAACAGATTTTCTAAGGGGAAAATTACTACTGCTGGCAGTTCCATCTTACTGACACCGTTTGGCGATTTTATAGATTTTTACGGCTTATCGGAAGATGATGTGCGTAGATTCCTGGAAATCTTGAGAGAATCTGGAATAATGTTTTTGGATATTGTTCCCGCTCCCGTTCTTGAGCAGGACTTCATCGAAAGTTTATCGTAGAGGAGGAGTGGTTTCCTCCAAAGGGACATTGCTTTATAAATTCTTTGCCCTCAATTTATAAACTACAATTTTCAGCGTGTGTGTTTTATCAAAAGAAGAAATGAAGAAGCAAGAATTATTGGGAGGAGCACCGGTTATCGTGGGTGTAATGAAAAATTTGTCTATTCGTAATGCGCAGCGTGCGAAAGAAAGTGGTGCGGATGTGATAGAGTTGAGAATAGACCTGCTGAAAGACGAAGAAAGGCGCATAGAAAAGGTGAAAGAATTTGTTTCGATGCTAACCATGCCTGTGGTAATAACGAACAGGAAGAAAGAAGAGGGTGGCTCGTTCACAGGTACTGAAGAAGAAAGGATTGCAATGCTCAGTAGCATTCTCGACACTGCTGAGGTAGACGCGGTGGACCTCGAATTCTCTTCGCGTACCGCGGGAAAAACGGCAGTGATAGAAAAGGCAAAACGCCTTCATATACCCGTTATTTTTTCATTCCACGATTTCAATGGTATGCCAAGTCGCTCTGAGCTATTGATGATCATTGCACGTATGTACGAAGAGGGCGGAAGCATTGCAAAGATCGCCGTAACGCCACATACACTAAGCGATGCGTTGCTCCTACTTGACCTAACGCATGAGCTATCGCGTGAAGGGAAGCTGTTAGCAACTATTGGGATGGGACCCGTGGGAAGACATCTGCGCATAGTAGCACCCCTGTACGGATCTGTGCTGACGTATGGGTTTTTAGAAGGCGAGGAAGAAGTGGCTCCAGGTCAATTCAGCGTGAAAGAGTTAAGGAGCATGCTGGACAGATTAAGCGTCAAACAATCCTCTTCTTGAGTGAGTTCACTGATTCTATGCATTTCATTCCCCGCAACCCTAATATCCTGCCTATTCTACCTCTATACTGATTCTCAACCTTTATACCTGCGTGCTCCAACCGAGTACTCAATTTTTTGTTGAATTCCTTTCCAGCCCGGTCATAATCGGTTAGTATAGTGACCTTTTTATGTCTGCTGCTGAGATAATCAACGAACTCGGTATCAGGTTTTGAAGCGCACATTACAATCTCCTTTGTAATGCCCAGCTCTTCCAGCGCTTCCTTGTCATGAATGCCTTCAACGATAATAGCATCTACAAAATCCTCCAGCTCTTGGATCACGCGCTCTAACTCTTCATACGTTTCACAATCCATCCTTTGCAGCGTTCTATCCGATTTGTTCATATTCCTACTGCACTGAGCTAAATAAAGGTAAGCGTTATACCAGCTTTCTCCAAATACTCCAACCCTTCTCTATCGCTATATTCCCCTGAGATCACTACGCGCTTTATCCCTGCATTTATTATCAGCTTCGCACAGATCTTGCACGGAAACGCGTTTACGTAAAGCGTAGCGCCTTCTGCATCTCTACCCGCTTGTAACAGCGCATTTTGCTCTGCATGCACGCCCACGCACTCTTCATGCCTCTCACCCGAGGCGATATTCATTTTATCTCGCCTGCATCCGACATCGAGACAGTGTGGAAATCCTCTCGGAGCGCCGTTATACCCGGTTGATATTATCACGTCATTTTTAACTACTAATGCGCCTATCTGCCTTCTCAAGCACGTGGAACGCGTCGAAACGTCGTTAACGATATTCATCCAGTATTCGTCCCAGGGTATCCTTTCTGGTTCTTCCTTTTCTTCACTAAGCGTCATAATGGCTCACCGTTCTTGAGCAAGGGGGATTACTTATCCTTATCCTTAATTCTAAAAAAGGAAACGTTAATAAAGCATATAATCCAAGGAGTGCACGGAGTAAAACAATGTTTGTAAGATTTCTTCATGCGTGGGGGTCCGAAAATTGATTGCATGGATCATAGCTCTCATTCTCTTTACATGCTTGCTGATGGCACTAGCTAAATTAGCGCGCTTTTCTAAAGAGCTAAAGGCTTTGAACGATCGCTATGAAGCGGTATTGCACGAAGCAAAGACAAGGAGCAGTTTCGCTGAAGAAGCCTGGAAAGAGGTAGAGAAGTGGAAAAAGCGTTATTTAGCCGAAAAAACAGCAAAAGAAGAGAAAGAGAAAGAGGCAGAAAAGTTGAGAAAGCGCTATTGGGAAGAAGTCCATGAAGACTCAGATTCGTATAAGACGCAAACCAGGAAAGAAGAAGAGTCCTGGGGTGATAAAGAGCCTTACTAAATCAATTCTGAGAACCGTTCACGATATAACGCCCGCACCGATCAAATGCCATCGCTCTCTTATCTTTCGCCCGATCGCCACGCGGGAGCCTTTTTCTGCACATATCGGTCTGCTCAGTTTTACATCAATGGTCTTCTTCGTCACCCTCTTCACTTCGCCCATCGTAATTGTGGTTCCCGCACTTAACATGATATACTCGCCCACTTTTATCGCGGGGACATCCACTGCCTTTGTTACACCAACAGCACGTTTGAATAGCTGAAATTCTATCGTAAGTTTATCCCATGTTGGAGGCAACGAGCCAAGCTTTCCTGCACATTGCCCCACTAAAGAATCCTCTTTCGTCATGCTCGGGTCCAATTTCGTGCCAATGCCCAGGAGTCCACCAGGAGTCACCTCTTTTACCTGCGCCCCACCCACCATTATGGAGGTTATCTCCGTCTCTATGGGTGCCCATTTTGCCATGCCTCCTGTTGTCACCATCATTCCGGGTCTTATCTCTAACCTATCACCTTCTTTCAGCCTTCCCTTGAATAGAGAACCACCGATTACCCCCCCTTTCAAATCCCGTATAGGCGTCCCGGGTTTATTGATGTCGAATGAGCGTGCAATATGCATCCTCGCTGTTTCATCAGAGGAACGTTTCGGTGTGGGGATTGTTCTCTCTAAGCTCTGTATCAATACATCCATATTAGCAGACTGCTGTGCAGAGATAGGCACAATAGGCGAATCTTCCGCAATTGTACCCTTAACAAACTCTTTTATCTGCGAATAATGCTCTATCGCTTCCTCTCTCGAAACAAGGTCTATTTTGTTCTGCGCGATCACGATTTTATCTATGCCCACTATGCTCAATGCCATCAAATGCTCTTCCGTCTGCGGCTGTGGGCATGGCTCGGAAGCCGCAATAAGCAGAACAGCACCATCCATTATCGCCGCACCGCTGAGCATCGTTGCCATTAACGCTTCGTGCCCCGGCGAGTCAACAAATGAAACCGTTCGCAACTCTTCAGTATTTGACCCACAATGCTTGCAGATTTCTTCTACAGTGTAACAATCCGGCTCCTTACAAACCGGGCATCTTCTGAAGGTAGCATCTGCATAGCCAAGTCTTATGGATATCCCTCTCTTTATCTCTTCGCTGTGCCTGTCCGCCCATTCGCCAGATAGAGCATTCACTAACGTAGTTTTCCCGTGATCTACGTGCCCTATCATCCCTATGTTCACTGACGGCTTCTTCGTTTTGCTTACCCCCGCTCTTAATTTTACCGAGCATAAATCCGTTGCTCTCTAACCTTTTACCTTCTCTTTCTTTTTAGTTAATTAATAAGCACTTTTAAAAGAATTTCTTTGGCAAAGCTTTCTTTTTAAAAGAAAGGTTTGTGGTGAGGAGAATGGAATTCGAATTAAATGACAGGGAGAAAGTGGTTCAGAGCATAGCGCGAGAGTTCGCAGAGAAGGAAGTACTGCCACGAGCGGCTGAAATAGACCGAAAAGGGAAGTTTCCTTTGGATATAGTGAAGAGGATGGCGGAACTCGAACTTTTTGGATTGCCTTTTCCCGAGAAATACGGGGGTGCTAATGCATCGCTTTTGAGCTACGTGGTCATGGTAGAGGAACTTTCAAGGGCAAGTGCAAGCATCGGATGTTTAAGCGCAGTCGGGCTCATCAGCATCTTTCCCATTCTCTATGTGGGTTCAGATGAGCAGAAGGAGAGATATCTCAGACCAATGTGTGAAGGCAGCAAATTGGGTGCTTTTGCGTTAACAGAACCTGCTGCGGGGTCTGATCCCCTTTCCATTGAAACCACCGCTGTTCATGAAGGCGATGAATACGTGCTCAACGGAAGGAAGGCGTACATTACGAATACCGCTGTCGCAGACGTATACGTGGTTTTTGCATACACGGATAAGGGCAAGAAGAGTGCAGGGATGAGTGCTTTTATCGTGGAAAAGGGGACAAAAGGGTTCTCATTTGCTGGGATAGAAAATTTGCTGGGCATGCGTGGTTGTATGGTTGGAAATTTGGTGTTCGAGGATTGCAGAGTTCCCGAGGAGAACCAGCTTGGCAGCGAGGGTGACGGATTGCGAATAGCTATGGCTACCCTGGACAGAGATAGAATAGCAATGGGGAGTATTGGCGTCGGTATCACTCAGGCGTGCCTTGACGCTTCCAAGAAGTATGCAAAAGAGCGAAAGCAGTTTTCTCAACCAATCGCCAATTTCCAAGCGGTCCAATTCATGCTTGCGGACATGGCTATGGAGATGGAGGCAGCGCGGTTACTCACGTACAAAGCCGCTTACCTTGCGGACAAAAGCGAGAGATTCACGAAAGAAGCGTCCATGGCAAAGCTTTATGCCTCGGAAGTTGCGCAACGAGCTGCTACAAACGCAGTGCAAATACATGGCGGATACGGTTGCACGAATAGATGCCCTGCTGAACGGTATTTCAGAGATGCGAAGATACTCAGTATTGCAGTTGGCACCTCAGAGATACAGAGAATGATAATAGCACGGGATGTGTTGAGGTGAGATTTACCATGTCTGGCAATTCTTTTGGAAGGATATTTAAGGTGACAACCTGGGGCGAGTCACACGGAGAAGCGATGGGTGTGGTGGTGGACGGCTGTCCTTCAGGGCTTGAGCTGTCAGAAGAGGATATACAGTACGAACTGGACCGTAGAAAACCAGGCGTAAGCGAAATAACAACAGAAAGGAAGGAAGCAGACGAGGTGAAAATATTGTCCGGCGTCTTTGAAGGCAAAACGCTTGGCACTCCTATTTCTATGCTCGTGTGGAATAAGGATGTGGACTCGAGCCCTTATGAACCCTTAAAACATATTGCGAGACCGGGTCAAGCAGATTTATCTTACCAACTGAAGTACGGGATACGGGACTATCGGGGTGGCGGAAGAGCTTCTGGACGAGAGACCGTTGCGCGAGTTGCAGCAGGTGCAATAGCAAAGAAGATCTTAGCGGGTCATGCGATACAAATTATCGGGCATGTCGTGGAAGTCGGCGGGATACGAGCGCGGAAAGTAAGTGTCGAAGAAATAACGAGTAATGCGGAGAGTAATGCCGTCAGGTGCGCTGATTTAGAAGCCGCGAGGAGAATGGAAGCATTAATAAAAGAGGTGAAGGAAGAAGGGGATAGTGTCGGTGGCATTGTAGAAGTACTTGCTCTGGGTATGCCTGAAGGGTTAGGCGAGCCCGTCTTCGATAAACTGGATGCGGAACTTGCGAAGGCGTTGATGAGTATCGGAGCGGTGAAAGGAGTGGAGATAGGCGCCGGTTTTGAAGCTGCAAGGCTGAAAGGGAGCGAGATGAACGATGAATTTTATATAAAAGAAGGAAGGATACGGACGAGAACGAACAATGCAGGAGGGCTCTTAGGTGGTGTTTCAACGGGCGAGCCTGTAATATGTAGAATAGCAGTGAAGCCTACTTCTTCTATTTCAAAGCCACAAAGAAGTGTTGATATAGAGGAGATGGAGGACGTGGAAATACGAATAAAAGGCAGGCATGATCCCTGTATCTGTCCACGCATAGTTCCCGTAGCAGAAGCGATGGTTGCTTTAGTATTGGTAGATTATTTATTGAGGGCTTGATGTGAGTAACAGAAAAAAGAGTATAGGCGTTTCTACATTTTACCATGCTGCAGAATGGAGAATAACAGCCAGAAGCCCATTATTCCCGCTCCAAGAAAACCAATGATACCAATAACCGGTATCTCGTGCCATTTTGGTGGTACACCGGAAAGAACAATAAGGGCTGAACCGATCACGAGGGACGCCAATACAATTGCAAACACCATACGATTGTTGGCCTGGTCGAAGGTTTTGAGCATCGGATCAAGACCTTTATGCTCAAATTTAATCTTTGCCTCCCCTTGTTTTACCAGTGTCAATATGTCTCGCGCTTCGGAGGGCAGGTCTCGCATCAGCAAGCTTGCTTCAGTGGCAGAGTGATAGAAATCTTCGATTAACCTCCGGGGACTCATACGATCCATGATCAACTTCTTTGCAAACGGTTTGGCATGTTTTACCGCATTAAAATCAGGGTCCAGTTCTCTGCCCACGCCTTCAATGGTCACCAGCGCTTTTGCAAGCAGGTAGAAGCCCCTGGGTACTTTTAGGCGATATCCCGCGACCACGTTCATAATGCGGTGCAGCAGGCTTCCTATCTCGAGTTCTTCAAGTGTACAATAGGCATAAACTTCGATAAGTTCTGCAATATCAGATTCTAACTTCTCACTATCTACTATTTGTCCATATATAGACGCGGATAATTTCAAAATAGTTTTCGTGATTTTACCGGCGTCTTTATTTATAATCCCAATGAGGACGTCAGCCAGGTCTTCTTGATGCCGTGCTGACAGAGACCCCATCATTCCGTAATCGAGGAAACAAATGACATTGTCTTTCAGCACCCTGATGTTACCTGGATGGGGGTCCGCGTGGAAAAAGCCGTGCTCAAATATCTGTTTCAAAATAAGGGTTGCACCCCGTGATGCCACGACTTTCGGATCAATGCCGATGTCTTGAACTTGCACTTTTGCTTTTGTAATTTCTGAGACTTTTATCCCGCCAATAAACTCCATCGTCAAGACTTTACGTGAAGAAAAATCACGATATGCATGAGGCACGTGAATTGTCATGTCCGCCTGAAAATTTCTTGCAAAACGCTCAATATGCGCCGCCTCAATTCTGAAGTCCAGCTCCTTTCTGATTACACGTGTAAA
>JAUXGS010000172.1 GCA_030621945.1 Methanosarcinales archaeon
GGGGTTGTTTTTTGGAGGGGTATTTTTATAAAACCTCTGCTAAGATATCCCATAAGCTTTATGTAGGATCGGTTCTATTGCTCTGTGCATGGAGCGCAAGGAACTCCGCCATGATCGACATACGGTTTCACTCTTGACCGATCGCATGAGTGTCTGGTTTTAGGCACGTATTGGACATGCACTCGAATGATGATTGCCGCCACAATAGAAACAGGTTGGCATCAGTGATTCTCCTTTCGTTTAATCCATCAGCGCATGTGAATGTATGGTACGCATATTTTTCGATGGTACAAACGGTCCGCGCTACATAGATACGGGATCGATGAGAACGTCAAGACATGAAAGAAGAATCATGGCGATGGGGTGGTTCATCTAGAGAGATGTATATGCACAACATAGTAAATACACCGTCGGAACGGAAGGATGTACGCAATGCATATATAACTCTAAATCGGAGTGTATGCGAAGTATTGCAGATATACGAGGTTAGATAACATTGCATTTTAACAGGGAGCCATCTAATGGAAATTAATACCTTGCCCAATTACAAGTTTGTGTTAGAAATCGCTGATTGCATTCCTGATCGGCTTGTCATATTGGTCGGCTCAGGGATTTCTAAACCACCTCCATCGGATTTGCCCGTAGGCGGAGACCTCAGAGATGCAATTCTCTCTTTGATCAAGGATGTAAACCTCTTCAATAAGTTGCCAAAAGCTCTTCAAAATAATCTAAAAATTGCTCTCGGTGGCGGTGTTTTTCAATTACCGGGTAGTAAAGACAGTCTCGAAATACATGGCTTGCCATTCGAAGGACTATTGGAGATTTACGAGGAACTTTTTCCTGGCACAAGTGATATACAGAATTTCCTGAAACATAACCTTCAGGCAACCGATAGCAATTGGATCCACTACTTTTTAGCATCTAGCTTACTTCGCAAGCCGCCTATCATTTCGGCGCTTATCACGACAAATTATGACACCTTAATCGAAAAGGCGGTCAGCTCCCCCCGTTGGGAGCGAGTCAAAGTCTACAAAGAGGAGCAACATAAAAGTTGGGTGGGTGATCGACCGATCTACTTGAAGGTTCATGGAACCTTGGAAGATGCAGAGTCGGTGATCGCCACGCTGTCCGCAGAAAGTGGTTTAGCTTCTTGGAAGAAACAATTTTTCCATGATTTAATAACCAATAAGGTGGTACTCATTCTTGGATATAGTGGTTTCGACTTCGATGTGTGTCCAGAAATCATGCAGGCGCATCCAAAAAAGGTTTACTGGAACACCCTTCGCAAGAAAGACAAACTTTCACGAGATGCATATGAAATTCTCAAGTCCTGCAAAGGCGTTCATATGTATGGCGATGCGATCGAATTTATTGACCAGTTACATTCCAAACTGGTAAAGAAAATACCTGATTTTATAGATTCATCTACGAAAGCTGAACTTTTGAAAAGAGCATCAGATAACCACTTTCGAGACCGAGCAGTTGACACCAATATGTTTAAAAAAGATAACTATACATTTTGGCTAATTCAATCATCGGTTGAGACCGGAGCAGGAACTATAGCTTTTGACCTGCTCCGTAGGCTAAAGAGTGAACAAAATTCACCATCGCAAAAGTCGCTTCTGGTGTTAAGAACAAAAGCTCGCGCTGCCTTCTTACAAGAAGACTATAAGGCATCTGAAATGTGGTATTTGCGAGCGATTCGAGCGTGTCAGAACAAAACGATAAAAGCTGACCTTTGGCTATCATATTTTGAGGCTTGCCGCCTGCAAACATTGCCGCATGGGGGACGTGGAGCCCATCTACCACAGCTATCATCATTACCATCTTGGTTCCCACAATTAATTACCCTAACCTGGAAAGTTGTCTGGGCTTGGTCCGCAGCTTTCATTCTTCTGAGATTTCAGAAGGGAATAAGGCAAAACTGCCGTGCAAGAGGCTATTTATGGTTACGACTTGCACAAGTGATCGATAACATTTATCAGCTTCTCCGAAAGATGCCCTTGCTGTCTAAAACAGTGCCTTTCTTTAGATTTTCAGGTTTATGGTGCCTCAAGCGAGCAGATCGCTACTTCGGAATAAGTGACAATTATTTTGGGACTCAACAGACCCAAAGAATACGTTTACGCCTGACCACTGCTTCAACTCAACAAAGATTAGAGCAAGCAGAGCAATTAAAAGATTATTACCGACGTCTTGGCTACTTAACAGGCTGGTCTAACTCGAACCGCGACATTATTAATACTATGCTCGAAATTCCGGATTTATCAGGATCGCAATTTAAATATATGTGCCAATTAGCACAAGAAGCGCTTCAAGCCTCAACCTCAGTTGATGACAGACCTGGTATGCGTAAAGCGAGGGACTTGATAAACTATTTAGAAGAAAGGGATACACCAAATACACAATTTGTTTAGGCGTAACACAATGCAACGTCACCTAACAGCGGATAAAAAGCTTCCTTTAGCAACTTCTATTATCCGCAAATTGATAACCAAACTCCACGCCGCCTTCCGGCACCCATGCCACTCCCACCCCCCATCCAGTCACCAAATCGATCTGTACCCACCCCACCTCCATCCACACTCAATCCCGCCACCCAACCTCAAGCCCGCGGATGCCCCGCTCTTCAGAGCGGGGGCTTCAGAATGGTGTTATGAGTTATGATAAAAAATCCGTTCTTCCATAAAAAGTCCGCCGGAAGCGCCAAAGACGATACCCGCCCATATTACTACAAAGTGCTCGACGTAAGCACGGATGCCAGCCGGGACGAGATAAAGAATGCATATCGTAGACTGTCCATGCTTTATCATCCCGACGCGTCCACCGACCCGGATGCCGAGAAGAAAATGAAAGAGATAAACAAAGCTCATGATGTGCTATCAGACCCGGATAAGCGTGCACGA
>JAUXGS010000144.1 GCA_030621945.1 Methanosarcinales archaeon
CTACTAATTCTAAGTTGGGCCCCCAATTGCTAAATCCACAGCGTTGTTCAGTTGGGTTAATAGCACCAACTGCTATCACGGTTTCATACGCTGCTGGATACAGGACCCCATATTTATGTTCATTTCCAGCGGCAGCAACAAGTAAGCAGCCATGATCCCACGCATAGAGACAAGCATCTTCCTCTACCTGTGCATCGTCATCACCACCCAAACTCAAGATAATGATATCTGCGTTGTTGTCGGCTGCATGCACAATTCCTTGTGACACATTCCATTCAGTCCCCCATCCGGTTTCGTCAAGCACCTTTTCCGCCATTAGGTTGACCTGCGCAATGCCAGCAATTCCCTTTTCGTTGTCAATAATTGCCGCTGCGATGCCGGCACAGTGTGTCCCGTGACCATAGTCATCCATTGGGTCAGAATCGTTGTTTGACCAATCATATCCCCCTGCGACATAATTACTGAGGTCTTCATGAGTGTAATCTATACCCGTATCTATGATGGCGATGGTAACATTCTTGTTACCACGCTCAGTGTCCCATGCTTGGTCCGCCTTGATACTTTGAGGTCCCCATTGGGCAAGATAACGTGGGTCATTTGGTGTATAAAGTGCATGAACACGTTTATTTGGCTCAACATACCTCACGAAATCTTCTCCGGCCACGCTGTTTATAACGTGCAGTGTATCATCTCTGGTAACCTGCACAAGAACACAGTTCAATGCGTCGTTTCTTTCTAAAACCTCATATCCGTATTTTGCTGTCATCGCTTGCTGAAGAGAAAGTGGCGTAGTATTTTTGAAGCCTATAATTAGCTCTTCGGTATTGGCTGATGATGACACAGTTCCAACAGATGATGTTGTTGCTGTTGCCACGATTGACACGATAAGTAATATTGAAAGGATTGCGATGGATAGCCACATTTTTTTGGTCATTTTAGCTCTGCTTCGTATAATTTGAGAAAATAATAAGGTTTTAGATAGAGTTCAAACATTGTTGGTTATAATTCTTCAAGAGCATCTTCACGTTTTACTCTTTTCCCTTCTTCCATTTCCTTATCAATCCTTAGGATATCTTTAAGCTCTTCCGCGCTTATTTCTTCCTCGGGAATAAGTGCGCAACTTATCACCGTTAGTTCATTTCTTAGTTCTTTTAACTCTTCATAAATCGTTTTTATAGTTATTCCACCCATATTACTTCCCTCTTTGTTCAATACTAAAAAGAACTTATTTTTTTTCTTTTAGCACAGGTTTTCTTTTTCTAAAAAGAAAAAGTATCAAGCCATCCAGATTTTAGCCTTTATCTCCGATATTTCACGCTCTATTTTAGCAAACTTATTAGCCATATACGGCTTCAGGTCTTCCCGTAGGGACTTTAACTCTCCAACTGTATCGTCGCTTCTCAAGCATCTTCTCTGTGTTCTCCTTTATCCCCGGGATTAATTTGGTGTCTTCCTTTATGCTTGATGTATCTTCTTTTACGCTTTTAAGCGTTACGTTCGTATCACTTAGAATTGAAACCAACTTCTCTGCTTTCGAATCAAAACTTTTCAGCACACCAAGTAGGTCATCAAGTGTTGCCTTTTGGGGAATATCATTACCTCTTCTCCCAAAAGAAGTGAACTCACCTTTATAATCTTCATACTCTACACTTACATCATCAATACGTGCAAAAGAGGGGGGATTTTGCTTTATTGTTTTAACTAACCCGGTTATCCCTTCTTCTTCACCTTCGCAAACAACTCTAACGCTTCCGTCTTCCAGATTCCCGGCAAACCCTTTCACATTAAGCGAATCCGCAATATTCTTGATGAAAGTCCGGAATCCAGCCATCTGCACGTTCCCTTTTATCCTGATGTTTACCCGTCTCATTTTTAACCCCTTTCTTTTGAAGGGCAAAGCCCTTCCATTGCTTTCAGCAATGCTGAAAAGAAAGCGTTTACGGAAAGAAAAAGTGTCAAACCATCCCGATTTTAGCTTTTATCCCTTCTATTTCATGCTCTATTTTTGCAAACTTGTTTTCCATATATGTCTTCAAGTCCTCTCTTAATGACCTTATCTCAGTAACAAGTTCATCTTTACTTCGGTCTATCGCTTCAATTGTTTCATCTTGTTTTTCCAGCATCCGATCTTGCTTCTCACCCATCATCTTGAAACCAGCATCTATCTTTTGATTCGTTGCACCCAGATAAAGAAGTGCCGCACCAAGTCTATCGCCAAGTTCCTCTGGCACATCGCCATACTTTATTTTAAATATTTTGAACTCACCAGTTAGCTCTTCATATTTCACCGATGTCTGTGAAACATCTATAAAGTCTTTCTTTACCTTGATATCACTGATAAAATCCTCAATTTTTGCTTCTTCTCCCTCGCAAACGATTTTTACATTCCCATCCTCTAAGTTTTCGACATAGCCTGTTATCGCTAACTCCCTTGCACTATCCTGGACAAAATCGCGGTATCCGCCCTTTTGCACCTTTCCCTTTGCGATAATCGTTGCCCTTTTCATTTCCTTCCACTCACTTAACCTTTACGTTTATACACTAAAAAAGGATGAAAGCGTTTATCAAAGAAACTTGTATTTTTAGTAAAGGTTTTTGCGGAGCAAAAAAGTTTGCGAATACCGCTTCGAAGCCCGGTTCTTCAGGTGTTGGTGTCCACGTTGGCTTGGGTGTTGCAGGTACTGGCGTTGGCGTTGTTGCTGGTTTTGTTGCTAAGCATGTAGCGCATTCGGGATCTGGATCACATGGGTCATCCTTATCTGTTCCCGCAAGCATCTCCTGTATATCGGTGTAGCCATCACCATCGGAGTCACGTGGTGCTTGCTCGCCTCCGCCTGACTATACCGTTACATCAACGGATAGAGCTTTAGTAGAAGGTGTAGGAATATAAATCGAAAGAAAAAGGCGGTGATCGAAGCGATGGGGGAAAGACAAAACTTTTGGATAGTTTCCCGCGCATGATTTTTATCCCTTTCGCTTTTATCCCCCTGCCCAGATATTATACCTACTTTAATTCAAGAGCGTCTTTTAGACACTCATTAACTTTACGAATCCCTTTTTCAGAAAGTATCCCAAGGACTTTGATGATCATTGACTTGTTTATGGTTAATAACGACTCACATTTAACAACCGAAGCAACCTTTATTCCTGCCTGAACGATCTCATCTCCTTCAATAAGATATTGTGTTGCTTCGTGACTTCTCGAGATTTTAGATGTGCAAATAGCTATAATTACATCATCGAGCCTTTTGTTGTTTAAATCTTTTGAGACAATTAAGCCAGGTCGCAGTTTGAACTTCCTCAATTCCTCTGAAGGCATTGGAACTTTGCAAAGGATAACATTACCTCTACTCAATTTCATCTTTAAAGACCTCGTCGTAAATGTCATTTTCCGGACTCAGCCAATCCAAATATGCTTTTGAACTCATTTGCATTCTTAAAAGGTCTTCAGCTTCTCCTCTATCTCTTAAATAGCTGGCAAAGTCAATTACCGCCTTCAGCGTACTCTCCGGGAGTACACTAATTATTTCTTCACGTTTTTGTTTAGTCTCAAAAGCCGAC
>JAUXGS010000147.1 GCA_030621945.1 Methanosarcinales archaeon
ATCGTATAAAAAAGGAAATAACGTACATTTGAATGTCGCGTAATTGAATTCAATAGAATCGAATTAAATTGTCGTGTGAAAAGATGCAGGATACAAGATGTTGCATGACGAGCGAATATGGCATTTCAGATTTAGGATTTTCCACTTCTTATTGAGCAGAGCATCTCAAAAAGTTATTTAATCTTTAATCATGTAAATCTTCTTTGTAGTTATGGTAAAGCCAACTAAATATCACATATTCGCAGCGTTAACGTGTGCGTATGCGGTATTCCTCTTTTTCCTTTCTTCAGTTTCATCACTTCCAAGTCCCTCAGAACTCGGATTTCTGTCTGGACTGGTGCATCTTCTCGAAGATCAGGGACTCAAAGTTCTCGTTTATCCTTTTTATCTCGTATACCGCTACCCGGACAAGTGCGCACACATGATCTTATACCTGGGTTTTGGTTTATTACTGAATCGGACGTTAAGCAGTTCTAAGAATGACGTTTTGAGCAAATACGCTGTTCCTTTCGCTATTAGCATCGGCACGCTTTACGCCGTAACTGACGAGGTTCATCAAGCTTTCGTGCCGTACCGCACCGCGAGTTCGATGGATTTGGCTGCGGATTTCGCGGGGTTGCTCGTTGCACAACTTCTTATACTCCTGTATTTTGAGATTAAAAACATCTGGAAATCAAAAGATAAATTAGAGCTATCCCTTGATTTAGGGCTTGTTCTCCTCTTCGCATTTTTAGCCTACCTGTTTGTCCTTGTCCCGCCGTTTAATCAAACCCCGCTACGAATCGTCTTTGCTCTTCCTCTACTGCTCTTCCTGCCGGGATATGTGCTGATAGCGGCAATGTTCCCCCGAAAGGACGAGCTGAGCGTAATAGAACGATTCACGTTGAGTATAGGACTGAGTATCGCGATATTCGTCTTCGACGGCTTTGCTATCAGCGTCACTCCATGGCTATTCCGACCCGCACCAATCATCTATTCACTACTGCTCATAACAGTAACCCTTATGGTACTAACCTTATTTGCAAGATTGAGAACCCCCGAGGAGGACCGATTCTCTTTCCACTTCGCTGCGGTCTCGAAGTTCTTTGAGTCACTGCGTACTACTACAGACGAGAAGCCGAGCGATATTGAGCGAGCGCTTGTCATTGCGCTTGTTGGCTCAATTATCATAGCGAGCGGGATGCTGATTTATGCAAAGGTTACCTTTGACGAGGAGAAGTTCACCGCTTTTTACATCCTGGGTGAAGGTGGGAAGGCAGAAAACTACTCCAAAGAGGTGTATCTCTTCGAGCCCAGCTCTATCATCGTTGGTATAGAGAACTACGAGCATGCTCCGGCGAATTACACGCTGCAAGTGAATTTAGGGGGCTATCCGCTCCACGAGCAACACATTCCGACACTTGCACACGGCGAAAAATGGAAAGATAACGTCTCTTTCACTCCAAAACACGTAGCAAATCATGTGAAACTGGAATTCCTGTTGTATAAGGATGGTTCAACCAGCCCGTATCGGGTGCACCTCTGGGTTGATTCGCTCATTGATTATGATAATCTTGCAACAGTTATGAAATATGCGTTATCTGACCTGCCAGTAATCGAGAATCCTGATATGGAACAGGAATTAAACTGGACGTTCACCGAGAACGCCGGCTATTTCAGGGGGCACTTTACTAAATTCTACCGTCTGGATGAGAACGCCACTGTCTGTGGATACGTAATGGATAACATAACCGGGGCGGGGATTGCGAATGCACGTGTACGCGTGGACAACCATTATGGTTATGAAAAGTATAACACAACCGATGAAAACGGTTCTTACATATTAGAAACAATTGCAGACCATTTCTGGATGGATTCTACCGCTACGAGATACAAAAAGGCGGAGACTGTGTTTGAGATTGCGGATGGGCAAACACGGGTCGTTAACATGACCAATGACCCCATAATGGCCTTCAACATGACTATAGAGGAATTGTCAATCATAAATGAGACGATAGAAACGTTACCACCGGATGAATTACCGAAAGAGGTATCCACCGTTAAGGGTTATGTACTTGATGATGTGACCGGGGTGCCAATTGCAAATGCGAGTGTTAAAGTCCGTAACGAATACGGCTTTGTAAAGCAAACTACAACGAATGAATATGGCTACTTTGAGGTGAATATCATCTCCGGGCGTGCATACGTAGAAGTTAGAAAAAGTGGTTATGCAGTGAATACTACATCGGTTGTGATAGCGAGTGTGCATACGGTTAATCCAGCGCTGAACCCTGCAAATTCCATCGTTAATGGATACATCTATGACACTACATCCGGTGCACCTGTTTCCGGCGCATACATAAGAGTCAGTAGCACGGGCTATTCAAATTATACGAGAAGTGATGCATCTGGCTGCTATACTGTCAAAACCATTGCAGGGCATACAAAAATGGATATAAGTAAAGAGGATTATTTCTCGAAGAGCACTGAATTCAATATCTCGTATGCCGAATCCAGAACGATGGATATGCAGATCGAGCCAATACCACCAGTGTCTACGATTAGTGGCTATGTGTCCTTCAATAATACAAGACTTCCCTGGGCAAAGGTTGTGATCAGCGATCATGATAAATACGAGAAGTCAACGCTTACGGATAGCAGCGGATACTTCGAGATAGAAACTGTTCCCGGCCATCTATGGTTAGACGTTCTTCCCAGCGTTTACATGGATAGGAGCGTGGAATTCGAGATAAAAAGTGGGCAAACTGCTACCGTAAACGTGGAACTCGACGCGTACCCCAACAGCACATACCAAATTGATTATCCTTCGAAGACACCCTTGCTGAAAGGGCGCTATGGCGGTATATATCAGGACATCATCTCTGAAGAAGGTGTTGCAACTTTATCGTTTAAAGTAAGCGACTCATACAGGTCGAATAGGTCCGAAGGCTATCTGTTCAAGCAGGTGTTGCTGAACGATCTTGTACTATGGGAGGACGATGTGGCAGAGGATGAAGGATGGCAAAGCGTTACAATTCCTATCACGCTGGACAACGGCACAAACCGCGTGATGCTGCGTGTGTACGCGAAGCAGGATTCAAGCGCTTTTCCTCTTACTGTTTGGTGGGATGACGTGCGGATAGAACCGTTCGAAGAGATAACAAAGGAAGTAGCCACTTCGTTCTACGTGCTCGATGCGAAGGGAACGGAAGAGAACTATCCAACTGCGCTGTATCTCGGAGAACCTGCTGAAGTCCTCGTTGGAATAGAGAACAACGAGCACGAAACCGTGAACTACACCTTGCAGGCAAAACTGAATGGCGAGTTGCTTGAAACCGAAGATGTAAGACTGGAAGATGGTTCGAAATGGGCACAGAAAATATCCTTCACGCCGAACCAGATCGGAGCATTTTTGAAGCTGGAGTTCCTTCTGTTCAAAGACCATGTAAAAGAAGAGCCGTACAAGGAATTCCATCTCTGGGTCTCCTCTAATATAGATTACGATAATTTAGACATGCTTAAGGAGTATGTTGTATCA
>JAUXGS010000085.1 GCA_030621945.1 Methanosarcinales archaeon
CGCTCGAACCGCCGTAAGGAAACCGGAGTTTTCAAGAGCTTTATCTTAACTCTTCCTCTACGAACTCCCTCGCAGTACTTTCTGCCTTAGCAGAGGAGAGCTTTCACGGTTTGAACTCAAATGAGAGATCTACCGTTCTTTCTTCGATGTTTTTTTAATAACTTCATCCAGCGAAACAGTTTCCTTTACCTACTCCTCTTCCTCTCCCCCAATTATGAGGTGTCCGAGGCCCTCCTCTTTCAACCTACTCTTTATTCCCTCTAATAACTCACCGACATCTGGAATTGCCTCTTCTATCGCCAACTCAAAAGCTTCTGTCATTACCTTTCACCCCCATTTTTTATTTTGGTGCCGCAACGCTTTATCGGGATCTCGTACGCACCCACGTACTTCTGATAGCGGTCCGATGATCATACATATGAATTAGGAGTATATAAAGCTTTTGGCAATTTTTCCAATGGAAAACAATATTGCTTAATGTGGGCAATAGGGGTTACCGCTACACGTTTACCTTCTGCTTTTTAGGGAGTTAATTCGCATTCTGCATTTTGTGCTATACCATATTCGCTCGAACCGCCGTAAGGAAACCGGAGTTTTCAAGAGCTTTATCTAACTCTTCCTTTACGAGCTCTCTCGCAATACTTTCTGACTTAGCAGAGGAGAGAATTCGCGGTTTGAACTCAAATGAGAGATTTACAGTTCTTCCTTCAATGTTGAGGACATAATTCTTAATATAAATTCGATGCTTCTTCGCCATTTTTTTGATAACTGCATCCACAGTTTCCTTTACTCCCCCCCCTTCTTCTTCCTCTTCTTTCCCGAGTATGAGATGTCCGAGACCCTCCTCTTTCAACTTTCTCTTTAACCCCACTGACAACTCACCGAAATCAGGGATTCCCTCTTCTATCTCCATCTCAGAAGGTAGTTCTATTTTAAAAGGCAGTTTGACCATGTGCCCTTGTGCAGATACAAGAGCAAGCACAGAATCAGGAGCTTTAAGCATCACTCTGAACTCCTCAATGTGCTCACTTCCTGAAAATAGCACATCCCTCTCCATAGATTCTATAAGCCGGTCCTCTGAGAACAACTGGAATACAACCTTCATACGCCTCTCCATCAAACGTTCACGGAATTTTAAAGCCCTTTCTGCTGGCATATCCTTTTTAACCTGTTCCCACCTTTCCTCTGTAAGATGTTCCGGGAATACGAACTTTGCAATACATTTCAGCTCCTCACCAATTGTGTATACGTCCTTATCCAGCTCGGCGGAGAGTTTGAAATCAAACGGAAGGATATCAAAACTACTCTCTACCAACCTTTCCAGTTTTCCGCATCTCATCTTTGCAACCGCTTTTGCTTTCCCTGCCTTTTCAACGACCGTTCCGAATTCTCGCCTCGTTTCCCCTTCAACAGTGATAGTATCCGCTTCAGAGTGCACTTCTTCACCGTCGATTGTGAGAGAGAACAAAACCTCCACTTCGTTCTTCATACCGGAAGGCACTGAAATGTTCAAGATACCGAGGAAACCATCACCCACATTATACACCTCCTTTTCAATCTCAAGAGATCCTTTTAGGTCAGAAACGTCAAAAGGGAGTTCAACGGACTTTTCCTCACCTGCACCTCCAACGGCGGTCACGACCAGCCTTGCAGGTCCAGTTAAATCGCCTTTGAGTTTGAAAGTCTCTTCTAAATCTCTTTCCTCTTGGATGGTCACTTCCTTCTCTTTCTTCTCTACGAGTTCCCCATCCGCAAATAGCTGGAATATCATGCCAAGCGTCCTTCCCATAAGATACTCCGGTGCGGTTATCCTTGCAATACATCTCAGCTCCTCAGCTCCGCCCTCTATGAAGGAATCTTTATTGAGTTCAGCAAATAGCTGGAAGTCAAAAGGGAGAATTTCTATCTCCTTCCCCACCCCCTTCTCAAACGCTCCAACTGTTATTTGTGTAAGGACCATCGCAACTCCGCAGTCTTTAAGTATAGCTCTGTATTCTTGTTCCTTCTCGCCACTTGCCAGAACTCCTTTCTCTTCGAAAAGGCATTTCTCATCCGAAGAGATAGAGAACCTTACATCAGCATTATCTGAAATCGGTGCATCAACCTTAAAAGTTGCAATAACCTCATCTCCTGCGACATACTCATCGCTATTCGTCTCAAGAGATACGCCGGGAACAAACATTTCAGCGACATCGAGCGGTGTATTTAGATTTGCCTCGGGATTCCTCCTCTTTATTGCGTTTAGCTCTTCCTCTGTCAGTTCAAAGATATCCAGGTAGCCCCCTCCTTCCAAAAATATCCCTTCAAGTGCCTCCCTGCCATATCTTTTTATTCCCTGATATGATTCTTCACAACCTACGACTTTACCCTCTTCGAATAGAATTATCTGTTCGGAATAGCCATCTGCTAAAGCCCTAAAAATACGCACGTAACCATTTAAATGCTCTTCCTTTATTCTCGCCAGCTCTACATCTAACTGGACGTTTTCGAGTCGTATGTCCTTCTTCAGAGGGCGTCCCGGTGTTAGCTCCATCTCAGAGTCATACCAAGTCTTTTATCTCATCAGCGGCCCTACGCATATCAAGGAACACCAGTCCGAGCTTTGCATCTTTCCTCGCAAGTGTGACAAGGACAGCGTTCTCACCAACGCCTCTCATAAGGAGGTATCCCTCGCTGCCTCTCACATAAACCTCGTTTAATTCCCCTCTATCAAGCTCCTTCGTATTCCTCTCACCAGTAGAGACCATCAGTGCGGACATTGCAGCAACAAGCTCCTCATCAGCACCCGAAGGGAGTGCAGATGCCATTATAAATCCTTCTGAGCTCGCAACCGCCGCACCTTCGATATCCGGTGAAGTCGCCTCCAACTCCCTTAGTTTTTTATTTAATAGGTCTACTCTCGCTGCCATAACAATCATATTTTATGTGCAATGAGTATATAAACTTTTCCATTCAGCAATTCTTTTATGCAAAATCAAATCACTTTGTATTTTATAACACACCAGTCATTTTCTTTTTTTAATGCTCTATTTTCTTCCCGCAATAGTTTCACTTTCTTTTCACAGAAGTAGTTGGCAAATTCCTCTATAAGCCCCGGGAAGGGACATATTGTTCCCTCTAATTCCGCTTCTCCCACTCCTTTGGGGCAGAACTTACACTTACTGTTTTTTATCCTTACCACAAAATCATCGCCTACTTTCTCCAACTTCACATCACTGGAGATGGGCGATGCAGAATTAAGAGATTCTATTATTTTTCTGTGTTGCAGTTCAGAATCTTCATTTTTATCAAGTCGAGGGGGATTTTTCACTTCTGCAAGCATTGCCAAGTATTTCCCCACGCGCTTCGATGCGAGATTCACTACGCCCTGATTCAACATTCCAAACTCATTAAAACCGGCGAGGAGAGAAGCTATAAAAACATGCCCGGGATTAAGTTCCCTCTCCGCTATCTTTTCTTCAAAATCCATTTTCTTATCCTCACTTTATCCTTTTAGTTTATATATCAAAAAAAGAACCAAAATTTTTCTATTCCCGAGTGGTCTATCTTCCTTCAGGGGGCGCTTTGGTATAACTTTAAATAGGAATGGTTTCATATCGAGTTTTATATCATATCATAACTTCTAAGGTGAAAAAGTTGGGCTTGAAGGAGGATATAGGAGAAATTCTGAAGGATTCGAAAGAGAGGCCTCAGAGGGGCATACTCGGTGTGGCAGTGGTGAAACCAAATGGACAGATGGTGGCTTCGGCGTTACCGAAAGATATAAGCGAGAAGAGATTTGCGGCTATGGCATTGGTAGTGCTTGGGACTGCAGATAGGGTCTGTGACGAATTGGGTGCCGGCAACATGGTTCAAGCAATTATTGAGGGCAGTAAAATGAAAGCGATTTTGGTGAGTGTTGGGGAAAAGGCTCTGCTCGCCGGGCTAACATCGAAAGATGCGAACGTTAACTCGGCGCTTTCCGAAATGAAGAGAACCGCCATAAGGGTTAAAAAGGTTATGGCGAAATATTAAATTATGGGTGTGAAAATGGCAAATTTTGTGAAGATAGTGGTCTTCGGGGCTTTGAATGCGGGAAAAACCACTTTCTTAGAGCGCGCGAGTAAAAAGAAGTTGAGCGTGAAGGGGAGCTATGAAGGTATGACGACGAGTCTTGATTTCACACAGTTGAACTATAACGGCAAGACGGTACACTTATTCACCACTCCGGGACATAGAAGATTTGATTTCATGTGGGAAGTACTTGCAAAAGGGATGAATGGTGCTATTTTGCTTATAGATTCTACCGTTGGGATAACAGAAGTGGACAGGGAAATAGAGAGTTTGATTGAAAGCAAGGGTGTGCCTTATGTCGTAGCGGTGAACAAGAGTGATTTGGCAAACTTATCTCTGGAAATGGTGAGAGAAGGGCTGGGCATCTCCGCAAAAGTGCCGGTGATTCCCACCTCTGCGATCTACGGGGATGGTGTGGAGGTAGTCCTTCACAGGTTAATGGAGTTGGAAAATGAAAGAAGAGGAACTGAGCAAGGTATTGAGTGAGTTGAACGGAGTCTATGGCGTTAGAAATTCGGTAATTACGGGCTTAGATGGCCTTCCAATCCTGTGGGAGAATTCAAGCGAAGTTTCTTTAATATCGGCGGCGAGTGTGGCAGCTCTCGGTGCTATTGAGGAGATGCTAAAGCAAGTGGGAGAGGGGAAGCTGGAAAACATACTCGTGGAGTCGGATTCTGAAAAGGTATTTATAAAGAAGAT
Source organism: Methanosarcinales archaeon (assembly GCA_030621945.1). Lineage (GTDB taxonomy): Archaea > Halobacteriota > Syntropharchaeia > Alkanophagales > Methanospirareceae > JACGMN01. Next base: position 4,753 of record JAUXGS010000085.1, read on the forward strand.
AAAGGAGGAACTTGTTCTCATTCTTTTTGCTCAGAGAAACGCCAATCTGGGCTTGATAAGGTTGGAGATGCGAAGAGCGACGAAAAAAATAGAGGATATATTTAAAAAGTCGGGATGAGTTGGGAAAAATTTTAAGTGTGTTCTAACCTTTTTATATTGCGATCGTATACTCATCATCCTGAACGATGGGCGGGTAAGCATGGATTTTCTCATGCCAATCAGTATTTAGGATTTTGGACTTGTGCTCCTCAATTACTCTCTATGAAACTACCGTTCGCACCATCAGACCTCAAAAGGCGTGACATGCGGTTTCAGACACAAAACCATCTGAGGGTTATAAAACATCGACTTGGTGAGTTGCTGCTGTGGTACTATGATTCTAATGTTTTCTTCTGTTATCTCGTATAACATCTGTTACAGAGAAATAGGGGAGGTTATTTATATGAGTTC
>JAUXGS010000200.1 GCA_030621945.1 Methanosarcinales archaeon
CTGTGCTCTCTGTGCTCTCTGTGGTTTAATCTTCTTTGTCATGACCCGATTTCCCAGAAGAAATTAAAAAGCCACTTTTTTTCGGCTTCATCTCAGAAGTTAGTAAACTATATTCCGGATGATTGGAACCACCTTTGTACTACTTAAAGCAATCTAAACCTACCGGATGGGTTTTATTCTTAAACGCCTAATTTGAGGGTAAAACATGATTAGCAGCGGCAGAAGAACTGACAAGCCAACCACCACTTTGCCCGCGAGAGAAGAGAAGAGGATAAAAAGAATAAAGGGCTCCTCCATTTGCAGTTCAAACATGCAGGGGAAGGTAGCACCCATAAACTCCTTTGTTATATTGAGACTCCCTTCGTAGGAGCCTTCGAAAGGTGCAGGTGCCGATACACGGATCATGGTAACGGTATTTGAGGTAAAAGGGCTCTCCTTCACATAGAAATACAGGACTACCTTTCGCGCTGTTACATCTCCATTCTTTGATTCCTTCACCACAATAAGCTTTTTTACTGAGATGGTTCCGTTGAAATATCCCATCTCTTCATTTCTACCCTCCCATGTAGGGAGCACGGGTTTGCTTGCCCAGCTCGCATTATGCACAAACACGTCTTCGATTCCCTCCTCTTCAATCGTATAGCCTAATGCAGGGTAGCAAACAACAGGCGGATGAAAACTCGATCTGTTTTTTGATTGTACGATGAGGAATGATACAGGCTGGTATAACTTCGGATGCGAGTATGCGCGCATAAGCATAACGTCCGCACCCAGGCTTTCCGCAGCACCCGTAGTGTCGTAATCCGAGCTATTCCAATCGCCAATCCGCTTTGGAAATGCGCGTATATGCTCGTTGTTCCCAAAGTCCATCTTTGTTTGCACAGGCATTTCATTTCTTGTTGCACGCGAGAGCTCGGCGCCAATAGTAGTGATACCTCCGCCAAAGATCGTGAATGGAGTTGAAAAGAACGTGATAATCACCATAGAGAGCAAAAAAAGTCCGATGACTTTAGAATATTTTTCAAAATAACTTTCCATATCATTCTCCTCTTCCGGTGACCTCACATCCGATAAGTATGCTGACGAATATCAGGAATATAAATGCGATAATAAAGAGTAAGGGACTGAAGAGGGCATGGAAGAACCTATCTGCCGTCTCTGCACCGTAAGCGTTTGCAATCAGTAGCAGGGACGTGATACGAAGGATGTTGGCGAAGATAGCAATTGGGATTGCCACAGAAAGAACGACGATTTTTTTGTAGACGGGGCACCGTAAGATGTAGACGAAAACCGTTGTCAGAGCCAGTAAAGAGATTATCGAATTCATGCCGCTGCAGGGTAAACCGATGAAGAACGAAGCATCGTTGAGTTGAATATCTGCGCCAATCCGTGTAACCGGAATTCCAAGCATTTCGATGAATAATGCAGGATAGTATGCGGACAGTGATTGCAGACTATATGCAACTTTTTCGAGGAATACAAAGGGCAGTGGGATCGCGAAGATGAAGAAAGATATAGGAAAGAGAAAAGAGCGCATCAGGGGTTTGCCATAAAAATACAGGATTAGCCCACTTGCGGTGAATAAGAAAGAGAGTGCGGATAGGAAGGGGGAGAGCTTGATAACGCTGAAGGTGTGGAGGGCAATACCAAAAGCAACGATGTAGATTCCGGATTTAACAGGTTCGGGATTGAGCTTGTCCCCTCCCATCTCCCCCTTGTTACCTTCGCGGATATTTTGCCACGCGATAAAACCACAGATGATCGGAATCAAGAACCCGTGAAGGTAATAGGGATCTGTCAACCATGAATTAACCAGCCATATAAAAGTGCGAAAATATAAAATGGATAAGAGTGCGGAGATAAAAACGATAGTCTTCGGTATCTCCATACTCTTCTCGATCTATTTCTTATCGTTTCTTCTTCTGTATGCTACATATCCCGCGAGTGTGAGCAGACCGACGCTCAAGAGAACCAGCGTGTTAAGCTCTGGGTAGGGGTAGTCCGGTGGTGGGGTGTAGTATGCTATGCTGGAATAGTCTCCTGTAGTCTCAATATTCATACCAGTAGAACTTCCCACCTGTACCGCCAGCCACTTACCCTCTGGAATGTTGAAAGTGCTCGTGGCCATATCGAACGTCTTACCCGTATCTGAAGACCCCATTGTTCTCTCTCCGCTATCGCCTGCTTGATGGAAAGAAGAACCGTCATAATACCCAATATAAACTATAAATGTCTTTTCAGTTCCACTATCAGGACGCTGTATAGATACCGACCAACTTTTGTCAGCTGGAAAGCCAACATCACATTGTGCGGGTGTATCTGCTGTCCAGATTTCGCTACCGCCCTCAGCAATGAGTACGCTATCGCTGCAA
>JAUXGS010000187.1 GCA_030621945.1 Methanosarcinales archaeon
CGATGACGGCAAGGTCATCTGCATCGTTAAGGATGAAAACTCAGCCGAAATAATGCTCGATGAGATGGAGGAAAAAGCAACCTTAGAAATCCGCAATGGCAGAACCCACGACCTACAAGTTAAAAAGGAGAACGGCAAGCTAAACATATACGGAAAGATAAAGCTCGATGATATAGTATGGCAGGATTCTGAAAAACTTAAAAGGACTAATTCCGATAAAGAGGTATTAATAATATTCTACAGGTGCAAAAATAAAAGAGGACTTGAAAGGCATAAAGACATACGTATTGATCCACTTATGGCGATTATAAAAAGAATTTGGGAAAATCGTGGTAATCGTAATTTAACGATTCTTGCAGCAATTGTTTATCTCGAAAAAGAATTTGGTGAGAAATTTGTAGATGGAAGTTGGAGTAAGATTTAATATACGTAGTGAGCATTTTAGACAATATTATGGTATCTTACTTCTTAGCTAATCCCCCGAAGTAAAAGATTGTAAGACGTTAAAACAACGGATCGAGATATTCCTGATATTCCTCAACCTCTACCGGTCTGCCAGACCAGTATTTTATCACTTCTCCTTTGTGGATCACAGCGGTCAATGGAAGTAGCTTCTCGCACTCGCCCGAGCGATGTATAATATGATAAAGAGTTCCTTCCGGCGAACTATCATAGACATCAAGAAAGACGATTCTATTACCATAGAGTTGTCGTAACTCCTCGATATTGGGCTGATCTCTCTCGCATATCATACACACCTCCTCGCTACAAGGATTTCGTCGTATGCTCAACACAACAGGACGTTGAGATTTCAATATCGTGGAAACTGCCCGCTCTACGTCCCGGTATTTTTTTCCCTGAATGTACCGCTCAATCACCGCTCCATGCTTCTTAAGAACCAGCTCTACGCTCATTTCGTACTTCTCGGCGAGCACCTGCGCCACTTTCTGCTTGAATGCGTGCTGATGCTGTGAGACGAGGTCATTTAGATGCATGGTTTTACGTTACTTAAACTACCAAACTACCTATATAATCAAAGCAGGGAATAGTATAAATGAAATGATTGCAGAACACGATTTATCCTTTGACGAGTACATAAGGGGGGATGAAAAAATTTGACTATAGAGGTATATAAGGGGAGTCATGACTATGCTCACTAAATCGTATTCGCACATTCCGCAGTTCCTGAAGCCGCATGTGAAGGACGCAGTAGAGTTTCCTGATCTGGATGCTTTATCTTCGATGCTCGGAATAAAAGTAAGAGAAGCGGAGAAGTTAGTGCTAAAAAATAACGAGCAATTAGCGGGCTATAAAGTGCGGGACGTCTTCTGCACCAAAGAGACGAGAGAATTAAAGAAAGAGATTTTGAAAATTCTCGCAGCCTATGCGACAACGAAGAATGGACGGGAGCTGGTTCTTACATGCACTCCTACCCTTGACCGGGAGGAACTGCAAAAGAGATTTGATGACGTGCAAGAGAGCGAAAGATTGAAGGAGCTACTGGGTGATGATGGAATAGCGCAGGTGCAAGAAATACTCTCTAAAGCAGAGATAGAGAACATGAGTTTAGGAAAATCACCGCTTATCGCTACTCGTAGAAGAAAGCTCGAAGCAGCGATGAAGGAACTTTATGGCGATTTCGTGCGTGTAGATGTTGTTGATTCTGTAGATAAGGCACAGGAGCTTTTGCAAAAAGAAGATATCATTTTGCTGGTCGGTGAAGGGGGAGAGGATAAGGGAGCGTTTGACGAACCGGGCATCATAACCATAACTGATGACGATCTGTCAGATATCTGCGTGGTTTATCCTGAGTTCGTGGTCAATTCTTTCATGGCTAAGCGAAAGGCGCTGGAAGCGGTGATACGGCTCTTAACTGATTTCGAGGAACTTACGGATTCCGCCCTGTTTAGTGGTATCTCAGTAACGGATTTAGAAGCGGTGATGGCGAGCATAGGAAGAATAGAAATGGGAGAGAGTACCCACGAAGCAAACTTCGATGAGGTGATGTATCGGTGGGAGGAAGCGCTAAACAAGGAAGTAGACCGGATTATGAGAAGTGGCGGAGGTGCAGATGATTTTAAAGCTTACTTAGATGAAGTCGTGGTGAGCATGGCAGATGAGTTGATGCTTACCGGGGAGGATAAAGATATTCTGTGGGAAAGCGCGTATGAGAACCTGGAGCGGGGACCGCCGTTTGAATTCTCGCGTGGAAAGACTGAAGTATTGCGACAGCGGTATAACCGGAAAATGAGGGAGAGACGGTATTACCAGTCGAGAGATAGTGCAAAGCAATTAGAGGTGCAGAGCGAAGCGGTGAGCACCGCGATTAAACAGCTTTTCTATTTCGATTTTATGCTTGCCGTTTCGCGATTTAGCCTGGACTTCGGGTTAACTATACCGGAAATAGCCGAAGACGGTTTGGGCGTGATTAAAGGCAGAAACCTGTTTTTAGTTGATGAAGAGCTTAAAGACGGGGAGCAGGTGGTGCCGGTTTCTTATTCGGTAGGTAAAACGAATTTAGGCATCTTTGGCGCTACACCGCATCCGGTAGCCACCCTTACCGGGGCGAATAGCGGCGGGAAAACCTGTCTGCTGATCATGCTCGCAAGTTCGGTTATCCTTACGGAGCTTGGTCTGCCAGTGCCGGCGGAGCGAGCGGAA
>JAUXGS010000116.1 GCA_030621945.1 Methanosarcinales archaeon
TCATAAGTGCCATCCGATAACGTCCTTTCGGAATACACAAATTCTCTTCCCTGATTTGTGGTTATGTTTGTTGATATTTCAACGAAGGAGCCGTTAGGAGCAGTTCCTTCTATTGTCGCTCCTTTTACGTATTCGAACGTCTTCACAAAACTCACGGGCTCTATATATTCCGGTGTCCATGCTTTTACGTTTGGCTGTCCTGCTATTCTAACTCCGTAAAGGTAAATATCTAACGTACTCCCGTCTTTCTTCACGATATACATATTCTTTTGAGCTTCGTCGTTTATCAGCCATGCCCCTTCGTTTATTCTCGTAACAGTGCTGTGCTCAGAGAGAGGAATATTAGCCGTTTTAAATACGCTTTTCATTATTTCGGGAACGGTCGCATTATTTAAGTCCTCTTCCACTCCCATCGCGCCTATACTGAACAAATGAGCGTGAAGTGTTTGCGCCTGCGTCTCCGCACGCCTATAATCCCCAAAATAAGAGTTCCAATAAAGAAGCCTATTCGTTTCTACATCTATAATTTGGAAAGGAAGAACATACATCGGCGATTCATGGACTAACCGATAGTGAACCAGCGGGGCAATAGCTCCTGCTCCGACATGCTCTTCGCAACCATCAAAAAAGTGGAGTCTTACCCCCACAGTAAACCATGGATTTGGATTCTTTTCTGCCCATACCGGCATCACATATTTAGGATGCGGTGGTGCACCCATAAAATCAACCATCATAAAATCAGTAATCACATATCTTGTACCGAGTTCGTTGAGTATTCTATTTGCTTCTATTTCATCTGTTGATATAAGGAACATACATGCGCCGGGACTTAAAGATAGGATTTTCAATTTTGCTCCGATGGCGGGAGCTTTTCCTGATATAACCGCATCATCTTCCGTATATTTATTATTATTGTCGTTGTCTAATATGATGGGTTCACCATCGGTAAATTGATTATTATTGTCAAAATCAAAATACATCTCGGCAATGTCGAATTCAGCTAATCTGGTTCTACGAGCGGTTTTCTGTCCTGATATAGTGATGTCCCCCTCTGTAAATTCATTATTTTTATCACTGTCCTGTATAATCGTCTCGCCTCCGGTATATTCTTTATTTCTATCTGAATCAACATATTTTATTGTTCCTGGACCTCCAATGCCCGCCTGAAACGGATTTGCATTTGGAATTCTGTGTGCTATCCATGTGATTATGTGCCCATAATCCCACCAGCTCATCACGCCATACGCTGAAGGCGGATACTTGTAATCCTCTCTTCTTCCAGTCGTCTTGTTTAAAAGGGGTTCTTCATATAATGCATAATAGTCAACACCTGGGTCTGGCGTGTTATCCCGCATCCATCTCAGTGATTCATACCATTCTTCATCTGCACCGATACCACTCTTTGCAGTATTTATGGCGTATGAAACGCTTAGTGGCAGGTTAGAAGTAGAAGGGAAGGGCGTTGCTACGGCGTTCAACGGGAAAGGATAAAACACAATAAAAACGATGAACAAAGTGGCAAGTATTTTTGTAAGTGTTTTTTCTATCTCCTCTCGCTTTGTGTTTGATGCATGCATCCAGAAGAAGAAAATCGCCACGATAACCGCCATTGGAATAATAGATTCGAGACCCACTTTGAGTATACCAACGACAAACATAATCATTATAGCGAAAGCGAAAATGAGAAGACGTGTATCAGTGGCGGTAGCTTCCATTTTTTTCGTTTTCCCCCCTTTCTTCCCGGAACGAGTGCGAGCACGAGTGCCACTTGCTGCCACTGATTCTTTCTGTATCACCTTTTCTCCAAAGCCCGTTAAAAATTCAAATGCATGCGCAGAAAATAATGCCGTAAGTATCGCAGCGTTTATTGCATAATAATAAGCGAATCTGATTTGTCCGGCGACGCCTAAACCACCCACCATAACAAGCATTATTATGCTCCAAACCAACATCAGGCATTCCTCTGGCCTATTTCTCCTCACTATATTGGCTGCAAGCAGAGCCATTGCGAAAAAAGCAATATAGAAAGAAGTTGTAAACATCATCCAGGCCTTCTGCGAATTCATCGGTTGAACCTCACCTACCGTTAGTGATCCACCGCTCGGCGTGAGCATGCCGAAGCTACCCAATATTGAAGGAAAAACTACAATGGAGATGCAAAATAAGATAAAAGAGGTAAAGAGGGGTAATAGATAATCATATTCAGCGATTTTTTTCGTCCTGATTGGCTTGCTATCTATCCCCAGTTTCTTTAATCCAAGACCACCTTGTAACTCTGGATTTCTTTCAAAAAAGACCTTTATCTGTATTATATTCTTTTTGCTTTCTAGATCCTTTTTGTGTTTTATTCGGATATGGTCCACGATGCCTCTTGATTTCTTACCGCATATCGGACAGATATATTCGGCTTTTTCAAGCTTCTGTGGTTTTGTCGCTGTATCTTTTATTTCCTCCATCTTCTTGCTAATTAAGCCATCTCCGTAGATGCGTCTATTAGTTAGATACCGATACAGGATGGGAATAGCAAAGATTACTACACCGACCCCTAACGAAACAACATGCTGCATTTGATAATAAGGATATGACGGGCTGAAGAAAGGAATAATCATTAAAAGAGAGATGAAAAACACAGAAGAAAGAACAACGCTTAAATAATCCGTTTGTTCGCCACGCAGCCCGTTTATAGTGTATTGAAAAACGCCGAAGACAAAAAAGATGAAAACGAAAAACAACCCGGCAACCCATGTCAGCAAGTAAAATCCGAGTGCCATACCTGCCAGAATAGTGTAAAAGAGGTAAGAATCTGGCTTTTTCCAGAAGGTGAAAATAACGAGTGCAAGAAGAAACAGGATAAAAGAAAGGAATACCCACCATTCCAAGGGCATCACCTGAAAAAGCAGTATTATCACAGTGGCATAACAAAGGAACGCGAAATTCTTGCTCTTTATCCATTCCGCAGGGGATTTTGCAAACCACTTAAAAACATCCCCTTCTGATATCTCCTCTTTCGCACTCTTTATTGCCAATACGAGAAACATCACCGCTATGGTGCTGAACAGCGCTTCACCAACATGATGGTCGGTGAATCCAATTATAGAACGAGAGAGGAACTGTCCTGGAAGAGTGGCAACCAGCACCGAGGCAAGCAATCCCGCATACTTGTTGCATAGCTCTCTTCCGATAATATAAACAGGGAAAACAACCAATGCACCGAGAATTGCAGGATAATATGCCCCTACGGTTTCCATTAATGCTTTCGTTGGTGAGCCAAGCCCTATAAGCCATGTGGCAAAGATGATGATCTGGTCGAATAAAGGGGCAAAATGTAGCCATGAGCCATGAGGGAAATGAGTGTAAGCATCAAAAAAAAGTCTACGTGGAAAATGGTCTCCAAATAATGCGTTCTCAACCAATCTCATGTGGAATATCGCATCATCGGATGCAAATCTAATGGTGTCTTTGAAGACGGTATCATAGGGCAAAATGGTTCTTATGATAAGGGCTACACCAAAAACAATGAAAAGAATATTGAAAACCGGGAGTTTTTCGATGAGCTTTTGCAGTTTCACGCCTTTTTGCCTCTCTGCCTTCGCCGTTTCAATAGTTTCGATGAAATGAGATTTGTTTGATATGAGAATGGGCACTGTTATTACGCCCACGGCGATAAAAGACAACAGGCATACCCAGTTTTCCTCTAAGAACCCCGGCGGGCTAAAAGCGGCGGTGAGTGGATACACAATTATAAGTGATTCAAGCAGAATCAGCGAAGTATAAAACGCCCATTTCTTTCGCAGCCAGATACCGTATGCAATAGGGAAAGCAGAAAGCGCAACGACATCTAAAACTGCCGGTGCATTCACTTTGGGCGTTGATGCAGATAGCGTATAAATAAGGGATATAAGGGCGACTAAAGCACAAAAAAGGAGCAATACCGACGCAGCCTTTATGCCTAACGGCGTTACCGTCGTTCCTTTTTTATTCTTGTTTTTGTCCCCTTTCTCATCACGGCGTTGCATTGTTCTTACCAATTGTTATTTCATTCTACATATTTATAAGTGCTTTTGCTTTTATTTGTTGGGCCGATGGCTCAAGACTGCTTACGGGTTAACTTTATATTAGCTCCAGTAATATTATTATCAAAATGTAAAAAATGGCAGATAAAAGGATAAGCATAATTGGGTCGGGCTGGGTAGGTACGGCACTCGGAAAAGGGCTTGCAGAACTTGGTAATGAAGTGATTTTCTATGATGTGGTGGATAAAGACCTGCCGGACTTCACAAAGGACATAAGTTACGCAGTAGAGAACTCGGATGTATCGTTCATCTCTGTCCCGACACCGACAACTTCTGAAGGAATTGACTTGAGTTACATAAAAGAAGCGACGAAGAGTGTAGGGAACGTATTGGCAACTAAAAGAAGTTATCA
>JAUXGS010000025.1 GCA_030621945.1 Methanosarcinales archaeon
ATAAAAAGCATTTCGATTTTAGCATAAGAGTGTTATGAGCCTCAGGGGAAAGAAGAAGATTTATACTCCAAATACTCACTCACTCCTCTGCATACCGCTTTCCTTCTTACTCTTCGCCAATTTCCTTAATGCGCCCCAGCCTTTCTCTTCCAACTCCTTTAGCTCGATATAGCCCTTCTCAGCCGCAGCTTTAACTATCCCTTCTCCCTGCGCCGTGCGAACGAAGACCGTTGACCAGCCATCTTCTGAGCCAACGGAGCCTACAGAAATGTCCGCGAGTTCCGCAGTATAATCCTGGCAAACCAGACAGCCCTCGCCAATGTAGCTCTTTATATCCTCTAACAGGATACTGAACGTCTCCTCTTCGGTTACTAACAACTCTTTACCTTTTATGTTGAACTTGCTCACGCCCTTCAACGAGCCGTTGGCACACTTCAGCTCCACGAAATCCAACAGATCTTCTGTGAAATTCTCCATACAGAACAGGCCGATTAATAATTTCACCTTATTTACGCCCACATCATACGGCTGCTCCGCCGTTTGAACTTTTCTTAGCCCCTGTATTTGACAGGGCAGCCCTACAAATCCTATCTTCTCGCAGCCTTCCTCTATCGCTTCTCGTATACCGGTCACGCTTGGATAAAGTGTATATTTCGTGCCCGCACCTGCTTTCAAATCATCGTCAGTCCTTGCCACCTTCGTCATCGGCTTCCATTGATCATCCGAGGTCGTAATCACTCCACAATCGATTATACCCTCGTCAAGTGCATACGCAAGTAGAGAAGTAACCACACCGCCGTCTTGCCCTTTCTCCAGTATATCTCCCTTCGTCGCGCGAACGGCATAACCGTTGCGATAAACGCCAAGAACATCGCCTTCCTCTCCTGCGCGTACCTCACCGAATATCCTCCACTCTATTTCCGCCAGTGGCAGGAAAGTCCGTGGGCAGAACGCATAGCACAGTCCACATACCGTATCATAGTCCTCAACGAACCGTGGCTCCTTTTTACCACTCTCGTCTTCTGTTATCTTTATTTTATCGCAAAACGCTGCACACGTACCACAAAGGCAGCACAGTCGTTTTGCTGTTACTTCATTCGCCAAATCGCCAAAGCCGCGTTCTAAAAACGTAGGTAACCGCACATATTTCTGCGTTTCCGTTCCCACTTCGCCAGGATCTGCTTCTCGCATCATCTTATTTCACCCCCGCCTTCTCTCTCAATTTCAGATATTCTTCCTCTACTCTCGCTTGTATGCGCCCTATAACGTCATCGGTAAGATGCCCGAAACGCCTCTGGTATTTCATATACTCTTTCACGGGCTTCAACTTCGGGAAATCAAAGCTTAACCTGTATTCGCCGTTAATCACTTCATAAAGCGGAAATACGCCGGTCTCCACAGCCAAACGACCAATCTCTATCGTCTGATTAGGAGAAGATCTCCATCCCGTAGGACAGACGGATAATATGTGAATATACGCAGGGCCTTCCATTTCCATACCCCTCTTCACCTTATCCATCAAGTCAAAGGGATACGACGGGCACGCCGTCGCCACGTACGGTATTTTATGTGCAACCGCAATTTCGGGCAGGTTCTTCTTCCATGTTATCTGACCTATGCTTTGCTTTCCCGCAGGTGCAGTGGTTGTCCATGCACCATATGGTGTAGACGAAGATCGTTGGATGCCGGTGTTCATGTATGCTTCGTTGTCAAAACAGCAATATAGGAAATCATGCCCGCGCTCCATCGCACCAGACAATGGTTGCAATCCTATATCCGCAGTGGCGCCGTCTCCACCGAACCCCACGAATTTAACGCCACGGTCTTTGATCTTACCTTTCCGTATCCTCGCTTTATACGCTGATTCTACACCTGACACTACTGCACTCACATTTTCAAATAGCGTATGAATCCAGGGAACCTGCCATGACGTTTGCGGGAATAACGATGAGAATATCTCGATGCATCCCGTGGCATTAACAATGATAACATTTTTCCCCAGAACTTTACACACATGCCGAACTGCAAGTGCCTCTCCACAGCCGATACAGGCACGATGCCCTGGAGCGAAGTTCTCTTCCGTTGTAACCAACCGTGGCACAAACAGAGAATATTTTTCCATCATTCTATTCCCTCACACCTATTATCTCGAATTCCTCTTCTATCTCAGGATACTCCAAGGCACGATTTACCATATATTTGAATCCTTCTATCGTTATGTCTCTGCCTCCGAGTCCGCCGATGAATCCCACTATCCTCATGTCTTCCCTCTTATCGTACAATGCCGATTTCACTTCTGAGCAAACAGGACCACCCATCCCAGAGGATAGAGCCCGGTCTAAAACCACAAGAAGTTCAACATCCTTCACAGCTTCTCGTAATTCCGTGAATGGAAAAGGTCGCCATAATCGCAATCGTATAAGGCCTACACCTTTACCCTCTTCTCTCATTTCATCCACAGCAAGCATTGCAGTCTCACCAATGCTTCCCATTGTCAAAAGCGCAATGCTCGCATCTTCCATTTTGTACGACTCAACCGGTGCGTAATACCTGCCGAAGGTGTCGCCAAACTCTTCCCACGTCTCCAGTATTTTAGGCTTCGTGCTTTCAAAAGCTACTTCCTGTGCTTTCTTAGCCTCGGAGTATATAAATGGTGGGCCATAGCAGCCCATGCTCACTGGTCTCTCAGGATCCAACGCAAAAGGATACTCGTATTCCGGGATGAAATCTGCTACTACTTCATCGTCCGGCAGCACCATGTCTTCGATTACGTGCGATAGATAAAACCCATCAATGTGAACCATCGCAGGAAATAGGACTTCCTTATCTTCTGCTATCCTGAATGCACATATCGTGAGGTCGAATGCCTGCTGATTGTTCTCCGCAAACATCTGAATCCAGCCTATGTCTCGAAGAGCCATGACATCCGAATGGTCGCACCACACCGAAAGGGGGCCGGACAAAGCTCGGTTCGCTGCCACTGCGACTACAGGGAGCCGCATTGAAGAGGGTATGTACAGGACTTCATGCATTAATTCCAAGCCCTGACCCGCAGAGCACGTAAAAACCCGCGCTCCCGCAGCCGATGCACCCACGCAGGCGCTCATTGCGGAATGCTCCGATTCCACGCATATAAACTCCGCATCTAACTCTCCGTCAGCTATCATTTCCGCCAATCGCTCCACGATGTGTGTCTGTGGTGTAATCGGGTATGCTGAGATGACATCGGCGTTCACCATACGAACCGCTTCTGCGATAGCAAAAGAGCCTTCTAAGCCCACTATTTTTCCTTTTTTCATCTTCTATCAAATAATTCCTCTTTTATTTAAAATGCTTTTCGGATTTTTTTGTAGTACGGGATCATTTGAAGTTTGGATTGCTTGAGTGTTATGCAAACCACCTATTCCTCCTCTTCCTCAATCATCGTTATCGCACTACTTGGACATTCATGCGCACAGATTCCACATCCTTTGCAATAATACAGATCGGCTTCGAAGTATCCTTCTTCGTCCTCGTTTATGCATGCCTCCGGGCAGTAGATATAGCATATCCCACATTTTATGCACTTCGTATTGTCACGAACCGGTCGCTCAGACCGCCACTCCCCCGTTTTAGTTGACGATGCACTCCCGGGCTCGGTAACCACGCAGCCAAGTTCTAAATCCTTCCACCCTTTTTGTTTAGCACTCATTTTTTCCTCCATCCATACTTAACAGCATTTTCAATCTATTTACGCACGTACGCGTTGCTTAACTAACGTACCACCGTCTCTTCATACGCTTTTTTCATCGCTTCGATGTTCTTCGTGGCAACTTTTCCAAATCGTTCTTTCAGTGGTTCCTCCAGGGATTCCAGCTTGACTATTTCTGTCGCCTTTATCAGTGCGCCAAGCATGGCCGTATTGACGATCGGCAGGCCTAAGATACCTTTTGCGATGCTCATAGCATTCACCGTTGCTAATCTTCCCGCACCGATTTCCGCTTTCATCTCGTCATGCGACTTCTTTGTATTGACTACCGCAATTCCGTCTTTTTTAAGCCCCGAAACGACATCGCCAACCTGAAGCAATCCCGGGTCAAGCACAACTAACACATCCGGTTCTGCAATTTCCGTCCTTATTTTGATCCGCTCTGTTTCGTTTACCCGTAAGAACGCAAGAACTGGTGCCCCTCTCCGCTCTGGTCCAAATGCAGGCATCGACTGCGCATGTTTACCCTCTCGGATAGCCGCATGTGCGACCAACTCCGCTAAGGTAACCCCTCCTTGCCCCCCTCTTCCGTATATACATATCTCCATCATTTCAACCAACCGTTCTTTGGAAAAGATGCATGCGTATTTTTGTGGTATTTTTATACTATCTACTTGATACCAGTCAAAAATCTTTCTATCCTCTCCAAAGCCTCCTTTATTTCATACTGCGATACCGCGTAAGCACATCTTATGAATCCTTCGCCACACGCACCGAATACGCTTCCGGGTATTACTACTACTTTTTCTTCCAAAAGCAGCCTCTTTGCAAACTCTTCCGACGTGAGCCCAGTAGTCTGAATAGAAGGGAAGGTGTAAAACGCGCCTTTGGGTTCAAAGCAGCTCAACCCTAAGGCATTCAGCCCATCCACCATTACTCGCCGCCTCCTGTTGTATTCGCTTACCATCCGCTCCACCTCGTCTTCGCATCGCAACGCTTCGATTGCTGCCATCTGCGCGGTAATTGGTGCACACATCATTACATATTGATGAATCTTCATCATCGCTTCTATGAGCTCTTTATTGCCTGCTGCATAGCCCAATCGCCATCCTGTCATTGCATACGATTTAGAGAAGCCGTTCAGCAATACCGTTCTTTCTTTCATCCCGTTGAGTGAGGCGAAGCACGTGTGCGTACCTTCGTAGGTCAGCTTGCCGTACACCTCGTCTGATATGACCAGCAAGTCATGCTCGTTCGCCACATCTGCGATCTCTTCCAGCTCTTTCCTGCTCAGTGTCGCACCAGTGGGATTGTTCGGATAGCTCAAAATGAGTGCTTTTGTGCGTTCCGTTATCTTTTCCTCGATCTGTTCTGCTCGCACCTTAAATTCGTCCTCAACACCAGTAGCCACGCATACCGTGGTCCCACCAGCGAATACCGTGCAGGGGTTGTAACTCACATACGAAGGCTCGTGAAGTATTACCTCATCGCCCGGATTGAGCATGGCGCGTAGTGCCAGATCAGCCGCTTCGCTTACCCCGGTTGTTATCAGTAGCTCGCCTTCGGGATCGTAATACACACCCGTTTCTTTATAGATCGAATCAGAAAGCGCTTCTCGTAATTCAAGAAGACCCCAATTAGAAGTATAAGATGTATAGCCCTTTTCCAATGAGAATATGCATGCTTCCCGTATACGCCAGGGCGTTACGAAATCCGGCTCACCGACGCCTAACGAAATCGCATCTTCCATCTGTTGTGCGATATCGAAGAACTCCCGTATCCCAGAGCCCTTCATTTGTTTCACCCTATCGGCAATTCTATCGGACATCATATCCATTTTTCTTCCTCCATAATTTGGAAATTGTGATTTATTTACTTTGGATCTGGTAATATTTGAAATTTGGATTTTTTATTTAGAGTGTCACTGCTAATCTTTTCCCTTGCCCCTCCTCGCCGTAGATCTCCCCGTGCTCCTTATAAGTCTTGAGTAAAAAATGCGTCAGCGTGTTACGAACTTGTTCCAGGGGTGCTATCTTCTCCGCAACGAAATAAGCGACTTCTTGCATCGTCTTCCCAGACACTAATACCGAAAGGTCGTATTCGCCAGATACTAACCGCACAGACTGGACCTCAGGAAATCTCGAAATCCGTTCTGCAACCGAATCATAGCCTGTATCCCTTTCAGGACTGACTTTTACATCTATTAACGCTTGCACGGTCTCTATCCCTGCTTTTTCGTAATTTATCACTGCTTTATATTTCCTTATAATCCTTTTACTTTCCAATTCCGCAATGATTGCCTTCACCGCGTCCTCCTTGATCCCCATCATTCTTGCTATCTCTGCATCACTCAGTCGTGCATTCCCCTCCAATACCCTCAGTATTTCCACCTCTTTCTGCTTTTCTTTTAGTTCTTCTTTCATTTCTATTTTTGGTAAAGCTTTCTTTTTAAAGAAAGGTAGGTTTGTTTAAAGGAACCTAAACACCTCGGGAAGCTCCCCTACGATAGAGCTGAACTTTTCTGGCCATTTATCAACGTCTAAACCTTTTTGTGCGAGAAAAACCGCAGCCCATCGCTCCAAGCCTACACCTGAGCACCCTGACCACAAATCCTCACCGCTTTGCAGCTTCACACTAAACCCGGTTGGATATTTGTCTCCATTCACACTTACATTTTGGAACTCCAGCCATTTCCCACTGTACGGCAATACGGCCTCGTAATCTATGGTCCCCGCCTCTTTTAACTCTGCCAAACCAGCTTTTCCCTCCTGCGCCATGAACCAGGGTGTCACCCATGCTTCTCGCCACTCAAGGTCCAGTATCTCATTGAATATGCGCCGGTACTTCTCCTGTAGCACCTTTGAATGCTCTATCACCTGCTGCTTCGTACCCATCCATAAAATTTCCACGCGATGAAACTCATCAAGCCGCTCTATACCGTGAAGTCCACCGCTTTCGTACCTGTGAGAAGTCCCCGACCGGTCAAAGACCATAATCGGCAGGATTTCATCCGGCATGATCTTACCTTGCAGAAAGATCCAAAACGGGGGGCATTGCGCATAGCACATCCCGCCCACGTTCTCTATCTTCTCCATTATCATATCTACGGGAACCTCATTCGTCACTTTGAAATAATCCATTACGTCCTCCCAGTATTCCGGGTCTCGCGTCTTTGGCGTGCATACGTAATACGCTTCCGGGTAAATCCCTTTCGCGTGCCCTGACTTCTTCCAGACATCCCAGGCTACGAATTTAGGGAAGATCATCTCTTTATAGCCCAACGGCGTGCACAGCTCGTCGAGCAGTATCTTCTCTAAAGCTCGGATTATCTTTGTTATTTGCGGGCCGTATATATACTGTCCTCTACCCGCCGCATGCCGTAGCCAATCCCGCTTTAGCATTTCCTCTGTGGGGTCTTTATCGAAATGGAATGGCTTCTTGTCACTCTCAAATAGCAGTTCCCAGTGCTCGCTTTTGCCTTTCCACCTGACAGCGTCCCTTTTATCCTCTAATAATCTTATCAGCCGATCAGGAATCCGTTTATCTAAAGCAGATTCGTCTATATCCAGTAAAAGCTCTAATCTCCCTTTTTCCTGCTTTATTTCTTTTACAAACGGTAATTTCCGTATCTTCAAGCCTTCTCCCCATTCCCAGTCCAGTGTTATCTTATAATCCTCTATCTCCACACCTCGTATCCCTATGCTGTGCTTTCCTAATAGTCTGCCAAATTCTTTCTTCAATCGAAGCAGCGCATCATGCGCCCGTACAAACCGGTCGGAAACTATTTCCAGCTCAATTATATTTCCGAAATGCTGACACCTCGCAATCTCAGCACCACAGCCTGGTGGCGCACCTTTTTTCAATAAGTCCGTGTTACAATACGTCTTACAGTTATCTATATCCAATTGACTTACACTTCCTTCGAGAATACCACTGCATTTAAGAGCGGCTTTGAGCTCGAACTTCATATCCATAGGCTTATCATTCTGTTTATTCACGTTCACTCACCGCCAGTTTTACGATCTCTTGCGCAATCTTGGCGTTCATCAAATAATCATCCACGCTTGCTATAAGCGAGCCCATTTTATCGGCTTCAAAATAAGTTACTGCACTTTTAGCCTTTACAACCGTCCTCATCGTATCCATGTTATCGTGCATCAAAGGATTTGCTATCAAATCTGCATTTTCCCCGCTTATCTCGATTTTCGCTTTTATCTTCATTTTGAGGCTAAATTTAAATGTGATTGTCGTTTATAAAAAAATAGCTAAAATGTTCGATTACATTGTGGTCGTTGTTACTGACGATTTAGACGCGCGGAAGTTGGCGTACGCTTCGTTAAGAGATGATGTACTCCGTAACTCAACTTTTGTGCCGGTTTCAGAAAGTGCCTGGCATGGTCGTGCTGGTAATGGATTCGGCACGCTCTTCGCTATAGAAAATGCGAGTAAGACAGTAGGGGAAGATCTTGTGGAGGAGGTGAAGCGCGGCAAAAGTGTGCTTATCGTGCATACCGCGGGTGAAGGCACCAGAAACCTTCTCACAAGGACTTGTAAGAACAAAGCACTCATAGAAGTGCCAAATCTCACGTTATTGGAAGGCGTGATAAAGCAGTTTCAGGATTTTGCGATTCCGTCCCGCATCCTGGTTACGTGGGGGGATCAGTTCTTGTTATTCGAGGAAAGTGTAGAAGAAATACGGAAATGTGCGCAGAAGACGCACGTCATGCTCTTTGGCTTAAAGACAGAACTCACAGAGGAGATTGCACGCTCCTATGGGATTCAGATAGTCAGGTGTGTGGACAGGGAAGGGTGCGAACTCCTTGATTTCGAGGACACACGTAACTACGAAGTGGCTATGAGGATGGTGCAAAAATGGAAAGGCGACGTGATGGTGAATATGGGGATGTTTGCGATGAGCGGCATTGCGGTAGAACATATGCGTGACGCGTTTAGCGCTGAGCTTGCTGCGAGAAGGGGGAAGTTCAACTCAGATGAGTTATGGCAGTCATGGATTTCACCTGAGTATGAGGCCGGTGATTGGCTCCGTGAGCGGGCGGATAGGCTAAAGAACGAACTCTCTCGGGCAGAGCCACGGGAACTGACAAGAAGCTATCCGCTAAGCGATAGGACGATCTGGGAGGATTTTGGAACGAATGAGAATTATTATGGAAGCGTGATGAAGCTTTTGGGAGAGGACGATGTAGGGCGTAGACTGCGAGCATTTTTAGGTGTTGATGTCTCCTCTGTTAAGAGCGGCTGTGACGTTTCGTGTTCGATACATGAGCATGTGGCATTTGAGGAGGGCGTGGTAAAGAACAGCGTTATCGTGAATTCAACGGCAAAACACGCACAGCTTGAGCGGGCATGCGTCATCAACTCCACGTTGAACCGAATAAAAGGGAAGCGATGCGTTGTTTACAACGTGGTGGACCATTCTGAGATAGATGTCGAGGACTGCGTTGTGGTGGATGTGTTCC
>JAUXGS010000160.1 GCA_030621945.1 Methanosarcinales archaeon
CCTGTAACATAAGGTGCTGTCCTGTTCCAGATCTCGATGCTCACATTATCGGCATCAATGCAGTAGTACGTGCCGTTATCATCGGTATGTCCGCTGCCGCCTTTCCAGTTGCCAACATATATCTTGCCGTCTGCGTATCTCACAGGTGTGTTGAGCTGGAAATATTGCAATCCATAGTAAGCATATTCACGGATAGTCCCGTTGTTCGCATATATCGCATTGACTCTTCCTGCTCCGTTACCTTCTGAACCGCTACTTGCTGCAACATACACAATCCCATCGTTGTATACCGGCACGGAGAGTTCGAACGTTCCTGATGCTGCATTACACAATGTATGCCAGTTCTCTTCTCCTGTATCTGCATCGAAAGACCAGAGATAACCCCGGTAGTCAAGCACATACACAGCTCCATCCGCAACGATCGGGGTGACATCAATACCGCCCATTCCTGTGCCACTCGTATGTTTATACCATGCAAGCTCCGGCTCGTACGCAGGTGCGTTGTCGGCCGTCCATCCAGTGGCTATCTTATCCTTCTGGAACTGGGGCCAGTCGTCTGCCATCGCTACTGCGGGTATCGCCGAAATCAATAATACCACACTTAAAATAACTGCTAATCCTTTTTTCATTTTTCACCTCCTTTTATTTGGGTATTTATAACGCGCCCCTCCTCGGCGCCCAAATAATTTCCGCTTCTTCTCATCTTTCATCTCTTACTTTCCTTTCTCAGTATCTTCCTCAGACTGGGGTCTATAAATACTCCTCATTTTGGGTAATAAATATAATCCAGACAGGTAACAACAGCCTCAGCCTTTCTATGGATTTGAGATCAGATTCAATGTTCCGAACACACAATTGAATTGTAGATCAAAAAGAGCAAGAAGATGTAACCGCAATAGCTCTCCTTTTCATCGAAGTAGCATCCTTCAACGCTCAAATATGATTTCTACTTTTTATTAGTCTGATGCTATCTTGTTTGGTGGGTATTCTCAAGATCTGGCTTCACTTTATTTGTATATGGCGTCTCACTTCCTTAAAAATTCCTTTACCATTTTAATCGCGCACAACTCGCCGCAGATGGAGCAGGCATCGCTTTTAGATGGTCTGCTATCTCTTATTCTTCGCGCCTCTTCGTCATTCAGCGCGAGTTCAAATTGCCGTTTCCAATCCAAATTTTTCCGCGCGTACGCCATCTCGTCGTCCAATCGTCTCGCCTTCGAGCGTTGCCCTTCTTTTACGAGGTCCGCGGTATGCGCTGCTATTTTTGTTACAATCGTTCCTTCCTTTATGTCGTTTACCGAGGGCAATGCTAAATGCTCGGATGGTGAAACCATACAGAGAAAATCCGCACCGTACATACATGCAACCGCTCCTCCGATCGCACTCACTAAATGGTCGTATCCCGGTGCGATGTCAGTGACAAGCGGTCCTAAAAGATAGAGCGGTGCAAAATCAGTGACGTGTTTTATCACCTTTACCGATGCTTCTATTTCGTCCAGTGGCACGTGCCCCGGTCCTTCAACGAGTGCCTGAACGCCTTCTTCTCGGGCACGCTTCACGAGTTCACCAAGCGTAATGGCTTCCATGAATTTCGCACGGTCTGAAGCATCGGAAATACAGCCTGGACGCATACCATCGCCTAAGCTGAGTGTTAGCTCATACTCCTTCGCTATCTCCAGAAGATACTCATATTCGTCGTAAAACGGATTTTCACGCTCGTTGTGAATCATCCAGGCAACGAGGAATGCGCCGCCACGACTCACGACGTCTAAGATGCGCCCGCTCCGCTTCAATCGCTCCAGCGAGTTGAGATTCACGCCTGCATGAATAGTAACAAAGTCAATACCGTCTTTCGCATGGTTCCTGACAGCAGTGAACAGATCGTCCGAACTCATGTCCACGACTGCTCTTACGTCTGCCTTCTCCAATGCCGCTTGGTATATTGGTACCGTCCCGACGGGCACGTTTACTGCCTTCAAAATTGTTCTTCGCGTTTCATCAAGGTTGCCACCGGTAGAGAGGTCCATTATTGCATCAGCACCATATTGCAGAGCAATCTTTGCCTTCTCCACTTCTTCATCAAGGTTAACATAATCTTTTGACGTCCCTACATTCACGTTCACCTTCGTGCTCATCCCCTCACCAATTGCTTTGAGCACTATCTCATGGTTCCCGGTCTCCCCGGCTCTCTTCACATTCCGAGGAATTACCACCCTCCCAGCATCGAGCAGTCGCTGCAATTTCTCTACGCTAACTCCTTCTGCTACGGAAACTCGCTTTAATTCTTTCTCTTCCCACTTGACGGCGAAAGACATGGTGCTTATTTTTCTTTTCTTTTCTTTCCTTTTCGGTTACCTTTATTAATTAATTCGCGGCGTTTTGTATAAACTTTTTTGTCCCTGTTTACCGCGAAGCCCGCAAAGAACACGGAGAGTCAGGAAAATCGTTCACCACTCGGCGAATGCCGTCCTTCAAGACCTTGACATTGAAATTAATCAGTAAGCCGACCTTGCAGCCTGAAAGTCTGAGGTAGGAGAGTAACTGAGCCTGATGAATTGGCGCCAGACGATCAACCGCCTTGACCTCGACAATGACCGCTTCTTCGACGAGAAGGTCCAAGCGGTAGCCACAATCCAGCTTCACCTCCTGATAGAATAGACCACGGGCAGGGGTTTCTGTTGTTCCACCTTCAGACCACGATGTACCAGCTCGAACGTCAGGCACGCCTCGTAAGCGGACTCCGGAAGACCAGGGCCAAGAGCGCGGTGTACCTCAATAGCAGCGCCAATAATGCTTTCAGTTATCCCGTTGAGCCTCTCTTTTTCCATCATCTCAGTGCTCTCCGCGATCTTGGCGGTAATACTCTCTATCTTACTTCTCTCGTTTTGACAATTTCAGGCACTTTTCCCCACGTTGCCAGCACGTCCTTATAGATTACCAGCGCACCTTCAATGCTTTCCACATGGGTGATAGAACGGAAAGCATCAGTGATAGAATGAGCATCAGTGATAGCATTGCAGAGCGCAGTAGCTGCGGCATCTGACAGAGATGCGCTCGTGCTAATCACCGTTGCGGCATCCGCAGTTCCAAAGCTTATGGAGTGCCCTACCGTACTGGAGGAGGTGCAGATACCCACTAAA
>JAUXGS010000112.1 GCA_030621945.1 Methanosarcinales archaeon
CGTGATCAGTATTATATCCATTTAAACGCCTTTATTAAAGAGGGGGATTTTGCAAATGACGTGGAGGTAATTCTGGCTTATGATGAAGTGGAACGATGTGCCAAAGAGATCGTTGACAATAAGGAAGGTCGAGGTTACTTTATCTACCCACTTCTGGTTGATGAAGTAGTAGTAAAGGAAAAAATACAGTTATCCGTAAAAACAGGGAGAACTACAGTCGAAAATAATAAAATCAAGTGGGAAGTTCCATACCACGAATCAATCAATCCTAATATACCACCCAATAAGATTAAAGTTGGGAAAATTGACAGGAAGGGGATGTTTACGGCGGTTAACGTAGGCAAGTGCATTGTAAGAGCCACCATAGGTGACAAAAGGGTAGACAAGGAAATCACGGTAAAATGTTGTGAAGAGGAGCAGAAGGGCGATTTAGAAGATCTCAAGTATCATTATGATCTGCGAATCCCTGAGAGCACTTTTACCAAGGATAATAGAGCTGGTAAAATATCGTTTCCCTTCGATGTCATGACACCCGGGGTAGCAAACAATATCCTTACAAAAATGGGGTATAGTCAGTACGCAGAGCACGCCTGTGGCGGGTATCAAGGGGATGTACTTACTTTCTTGCACGACGTTCAAGCCGATCCGGAAGACTGCAAACTGCTGAGCGGCTACGAATTTGGGCCTATTGAAGGGTCTTATGGTGGGCATCATGCAGTTGTCGTGTACCCCAATGGTACTGACTGGAAGAAGACAGGAACGGTCTTTGACCCGTGGCCCGCTCAATACCCAGAGACGTATACAATAGCTCGATGGGAAGAGCTGTTTTCACCTATAAATGGTGATACATCAGCGTCTTATAGGCTAAAATACCCCACGACAAAGAGTCCCGATGACTACGGAGGGTTGACGTGGAGGATGCCTGAATACCTGTTCTCTACGATTGGAGCACTGTTTTGCCCTGTAGACCTTCTGATTACCGATGAGCAGGGTAGACGGCTGGGGGTATTAAGCAACGGATCGATGGTATACGAGATACCTAATTCGCTCCTTCTGAAAGTACCGAATGAAGAAGGAGAGGGAAAATACCAGTGGTATTTTGTTCTTGACCCCGAGGCATCTGATGCGTATAGCTTTGAGATTACCGGTACGGAAGAAGGAACCTTTGAGTTCTTAACATCCAATGCAGAGGACAACAAATTTCAATATTACGGAGAAAATCAAATCAAGAAGGGTGAAAAAGCAGAGGCAGTAATTGACATAAATGATCCCATAGGGCATTTGACATTACCCAATGGAACACAGATTGAGCCGGAAGTCTTGGAAGTCATAATAGAGTCTTCGCCTAATGGCGATCTAAACACAAACACAAGTTCACCAATCGCCGTAGTTTTAGCCTTGATAGTAGCGGGTTTTGTGATGGTCTCCTCACGGATGAAAAGAAGAAAGCCCTGAAAACCTCACAAATAATAATACTTCCCTTTCTTCTTCTGTTCTCGATCTTTCGCCGACCCGATTTTATTTATCCGTGGTCGGAGCGTGCTTTCATCACGTCTGAAGGTAACACCTAACTCCTTCAAGAACAAATTCATGCCCTCTCGCATCCCGAAACAACCTTTTATCTCGCCTCGCACTCCCGGCTTGCCGTCGAACACCATCAACCGATCACTCAACAAATCTATCAGATAGATGTCATGGTCAACAATCAACATTGCTACCGCTCTTCGTTCTGCATACCGCCGTAACGTCTTGATTAACCGCACCTTCTGCTCCACATCGAGATGTGCTGACGGCTCATCCAACATATATAGCGTTGCCTCCTGACAAAGACACGCTGCTATCGCCACGCTTTGTAATTCACCACCACTGAGTTCTTTTACGTTCTTCTCCTCTAACTCTGGTATCCCTAACGGACGTACCACATCAATAACATCAGCCTCCGTTAACCCGCCCTCTTTGAGCGAATAGATGAAATCCTTTACCTTCAGATCCAACGCGCCCTTTATATACTGCGGCTTGTAAGAAACGGTAATATCAAACGATATGCTGCCGGTGGTCGGCTCGGTCTCGCCTCCTAATACTTTCACAAATGTGCTTTTACCAATCGCATTTCGTCCGACGCCCCCCAATACTTCCCCCTTCTCTATACTTCCCGGCTTCGCCTCTAATACAAATCCATCTTCACCATAACTCTTCTCAAACCCATCGTATTCGATAAAAGCACTTCTTTCTTCAAGCTTCTCACGCGGTGGATGTGCCGTGAATTCTATCGGCTTATCTCGTATCCGAACGTTCTCTGCGTGCAAGAATCCACTCAAATATTCGTTTATGCCTCTACTCGTGCTCTTTGGCAGGGTAACCACACCATACCCCCGGGGCTCTCCATAGAGGAGGTGCACATAATCCGCAAACATATCCAAGATAGCGAGGTCGTGCTCCACCACAACCACTGCCTTATCCTCCAAAACGGTCCTTATCCCTTTTGCCACCTGCACACGCTGGTAAATGTCCAGATACGGAGTTATCTCGTCCAATAAGTAGAAATCAGCATCCCGAATCATACACGCTATTATCGCAACCCGCTGCAATTCACCACCACTGAGCGCCTTTATATCCGTGTTCATGGCCCCTTCAACCTCAAACGCCTTTATAAGCCGCTTTGACTCTTCCGTCTCATCCGTGCTTTCCAGCAGCTCAGACACGGTGCCATCGAAGAATTTTGGTATCGCATCGACATATTGAGGCTTGTAAGAAACCTTAATTCTCTCTTTTGATAGTTTATCAAAATAATTCTGCAATTCTGACCCCGCATACCGCTTTATTATCTCATTCCAACTCACTTCTGCATCTACGTTGCCAAGGTTTGGAACTTGCAACCCCGATAATATTTTAATCGCCGTGCTTTTCCCTATACCGTTCTCGCCTAACAACCCGGTTATCTTCCCCACCTTTGGAATAGGCATGCCGTAAAGGACAAAACCGTTTTCACCGTAGCGGTGCGTCTCTTCGCCCTTCAACTCCTCTGGTACGCCTATAATAGAAATGGCAGAGAACGGGCATTTCTTTATGCATATCCCACACCCTTCGCACAATTCCTCTGATATGACCGGCTTGCCATCGGCACCCTGGACTACCGTCTCCTCTCCCGTGCGCACCATCGGGCAATATTTTATGCATTCGTACATGCATTTCTTCGGCTGGCACTTGTCCTTCTTTACTATCGCTATTCGCATTTTACAGTTCTCCCTCTATTCTTCAGTTTCAGGTTGAGATTTCGTGATCCTGCACATAGATGCTGAAAAAGAATATATACGGTCTCTATGAAAAACCTTTTAAATATCAGAGGTAGGAGAGGAATTAAGATGGAGAAAGCATTTGTGGGTATCCCTCGTCTTGTAGGCTGATTTGTAAATTATTGTGACGATACAATATCAAGCATTTGCGTATATACATCGGGCTTCAAAGCAGCAATAAGGGATACATTGTGCGTTTCCCCCACCTCTGTTCCAAACTCCGTTCCATCTAAATCCGTGATGATGCCTCCTGTCTCTTTTAAGATCAAATAAGCACCGGCAATGTCGTAGCCGTTTACTAAGTTACGCACATCTATTACCGCATCCAATGCACCTTCTGCAACTAAGCACATCTCCAACGCGATACTGCCCAGCACACGAATTACCATATTCCTGTTCCCTTTTAAGAATTGCATCATCGCTTCAGGTATCGAATCCGCACCGTAGGTGTAGATAGAGAAAGCGCGTTTCGTCTTCCCTTCCACAGTACGGGGGAGCTGCGTACCATCTACCCACGCATGCTTCCCCTTCACCGCATAATAAGTCTTCCCGTAGATAGCCGCAACGACGCTTGCTTGTACATCGTCAAACATGATGTGCTCCACGTTCGGTGAGTACGCAATAGAGGAGCAGAAGAACGGGATACCAAGGGTAGCATTTGTAGATCCGTCTATAGGGTCAAAGATAAGTGTGAATTCCGGTTCTCCGCCTTCTGGATATACATGGTCGCCTAATTCCTCTGATATTATCCGAGCACAGAGATTACGGCTCTGTAAAGCGTTCTCTAAAGCCTCTTCCGCGAAGAGATCTATCTTTCTCGTTACGTCTTGCTCTCTTCTTTTTATTACCACTCCATGATCCGTGCTCTCTGAAATGTAAGTTCTTATAGAATCTCGTATCTCTGACGAAATCTCTAACAGGTCTTCGATTTCCATTTTTATCTCCTTACTCTTTTTTGATTATTTACAGAAACATAAAGAGTTTTTACCGCGTATAAGCGGAATCTCTCCCGAAATAACGAGACTGTCAACTTGTTGGGTGTTTTCAGATACTAATATCCTCACTTTTAAACGGTATTTTTCGTCTCAGAAACATTTATAAAAGTGTAAATATAAAGAAAAGACATGGACTTGCAGGATAAGCAATTGGCAATTGTATCCGTGGCGGTAGTTTTATCATTCTTAGTGCTTATTGCATTGGTAGCAACAATTGGCGGTGGTTTAGAAAAACACGAATGGTCAGAAGTAACAATCGCTGATATAG
>JAUXGS010000120.1 GCA_030621945.1 Methanosarcinales archaeon
GTTTTGTATGGGCATGGATCATCTCAAGTCTCCTTTCGATCTTTTCCGATAATTCAAGTTCTTTTGTTTTCATTTTCATAGCCACCCCTCGAAAAGTGGTTTGGCTAGGATTATCATTTTCCTATATTTAAACGTTCTGGTAATTGCTGCTGGTTAACTTCGAAAATTTCACTTGTTATAGTACAATATTAATTATATAGCGTTATAGTCATAAATATCGTATAGTCATAAAAAATGACGAATAAAAGGAGTGAAAATATGGACGACAAAGCATGGAACCTAACGAATAAGATAATTCTCCCTAATGGAGAAGAGATAACAGTAGAAGATGCAATAACGACTACAGAGGCAGAAAGAGCTGCTAAGGCTGCAGGAATGATAAAGTTCTACGTAACGGATAGTGAAGGTAGACCGTTAAAACCTACAGACTTTCCCATATCGTGCGATATCATTATAGAAGAATATAACGAAGCTAAAGTAAAAATTCCAGAGGAACTGGATAAAGAACGACTGCTTCTCCTCTTCAGTAAAGTGGCTCATACATTCGGAGTTTGGACTCCGCTAGGGGGTAGACTATGAACCCCTCTGGAGAAAATGCGGTCATCCAGTTGGAAGGGGTTTGGAAGATCTATCAGATGGGAGACGTTCAGGTACCGGCGCTAAGAGGAGTTGACCTGGAGATAGAGCGAGGCGAATTTTTGGTAATCGCGGGTGCGAGCGGGAGCGGTAAAAGCACGATGATGAACCTCATAGGGTGTTTGGATTTGCCAAGCGGGGGAAGAATTTTCTTGGGCGGAGATGATATAGCGGGTTTTGGTGAGTCTACATTAGCACAGATACGCGGGCGAAAAGTAGGTTTTGTGTTTCAGCAGTTCAACCTGATTCCCACGTTGACTGCTCTGGAGAATGTTATGCTGCCTCTGGAGTTCCGGAATGTTGATACATCAACAGCCAGAAAGAAAGCTTTAGAGCTTCTAAACCTGGTTGGTTTAGGTGAGAGAGTTCACCATCTGCCCTCTCAACTTTCAGGAGGAGAACAACAAAGAGTGGCTATTTCCAGAGCCCTGGCTGTTGACCCTGAAATAATTCTTGCTGATGAGCCTACTGGAAATCTGGATAGCAAAACAGGCGAGTTCATCCTGGATTTTTTAAGCGAAATACATAGAAAAGATAGCAAAACCATAATTATAGTTACTCATGATCTCCATCTGGTAAAGCGTGCAGAAAGGGTTGTTTACCTTAAAGATGGAAAAATTGAGAGAATAGAGTACAACCATAAAGACAAGGGAGGTGAAGAAAAATGATAAAAAGACTATTGTGTGGTAATAGCATGAGGAAAGTAATAGCTTTGTGTGGTGTGGTGGCGTTGCTCGTGTGTATCGTTCCTCCGTCCAGCGCCGGCATAAATGCAAATATAGTAATAGCAAACGTGAAGCCGACAGAGCTCTTGCCAGGTGAAACGAAGGCGCTGACGCTCACCATACAGAACGCTGGATCGTATGATGCGAAACGCATAACGCTTAATTTCCAGAGTAGTCAATATATCTCGGTTGCTGGTTCGTCAGGCGTTTCTATCGCATCATTGAATGGCTGGAGCTCCAAGGACATAACGATCACCGTCCACGTCGCGAAGGGCGCTCCAGGCGGGACGTATGCCATTCCGGTAAACTGCACATTTGATCAATACTATACTGTGGGCGATCAAGCGGTTACCGAAACCATGCCCGAAGTCTCATATTCGATTGTTCTCAAGGTAGCGCAGGGAGCAATCATAGTCATTTCTGATATCGTCCCGTCAGAACTGGAGCCCGGAGAGAAAACAGACCTGAAATTTACCATCACCAATATTGGCAATTTTCCGCTGGATAACCTCATCTTTTCGTGGAACGAAGCGAAAGGTGTAATTCTTCCCGTTAATTCAGACAACACAAAATACATTGATCATATCGATGCGAGTGAATCAACGGTTGTGGAGTACACTGTCGTAGCTGATGTGAATGCAGATGCGGGACTGTATCAATTAGATCTGACCATTAAGTTGTTTGACGACGAGTGCGGTGGCTCAAGATTGATAAATACAACAGCGGGAATCGTTATTGGTGGCGGAACTGATTTTGACGTGGTCATCTGCGAGAGCTCAAGAGGGCAAACATCGCTTTCCGTGGCGAACACCGGCAATAATCCCGCGTATTCTGTGACGGTGAGAATTCCCGAGCAAAGGCAGTTCAGGGTGCAGGGCAGCACCGCTTCTATCGTTGGAAATCTTGACAAAGGGGACTATACCATTGTCTCATTCCAGATTACGTCAACAAACGCTTCGTTCGCCACGCAAAGCAATAACCTCCGCGTAGCGGTTGACTACACTGACACGACAGGTGTACGACGAACGGTTGAAAAAGCAGTACCGATTCAATCCATGAGTATGAGTTCAGAGGGGACTCAGTTCAATCCTAGTATGAGACAACAGCAAAGCATCTGGAAAAATCCCACACTAATTGGCACTATTGCTCTCGTGATTATCCTTATTGGTGGATTTATTTATTACAAGAAAAGGAAAACTGGAAATGCGTTTCTAACCAGATTTTCACGAGTGAAGAAAGAGTGACACGATGAAAATTAGTAAGTCCCTTAAATTAGCCGTAAATATATTGATGCATAGCAAGTTGCGCAGTTGGCTGACGGTTATCGGTATCGTTATCGGAATAGCTGCAGTTGTCGCTATCGTTTCTATAGGAGAAGGCATGCAGCAAAATGTGGAAAGCCATTTAGGAGGTTTTGGTGCAGATATTGTTACCATCTCTCATGGAGGAGGGCGTGCTTCTGCGGGGTTCCGAGGTGGTCCTCCTCCTCCTCCTGGGGAACAGGGAGGTACTGCAACCTCTACTGAAGCCGAAAACTTAACCAAAAAAGACGTTCTGGTGCTTCAGTCTATAGACGGTGTCAAGTTAATCCAGGGCACTGTTTCTGGCCAGGGGGAAGTATATTACCTGGGAGAAAAAGCAACTATTTCAATCGGGGGTGTTGACCCGTTGGTCTGGAAAGCGATGACCACGTCTGAATTAGAATCCGGGCGGTTCCTCGGGCCATCAGACTATAACGTTGTTGTTGGAAACAGCATAGCCGAAAATACGTTCAAACAACCCCTGATCGTGAACAGAATGATTACCATTGAAGGCAATGCATTCAAGATTGTGGGCATTTTACAAGAAAGTGGAACTTTTGGCGAAGACGACCGGAGGATAATCATGCCTATTGAAGCTGCACGAGAGACCCTGGAGGACGCTGGCGAGGAGGAGTTTGATTCTATTACTATTAAGGCAGAAAACGCGGATGATGTCGAGCAGATTATGGCGGAGGCCGAGCAGAAGTTACTGATTTCACGGCATCTTACCGAAAGCAAAAAAGATTTTCGTATAAGTTCACCAAAATCCATGCAAGAGACCATAACTAGCGTTACACAAACCATGTCCTTGTTTTTAGAAGCGATTGCGGCGGTTTCATTGCTGGTCGGGGCAGTGAGTATAGCAAACACGATGTTTACGTCCGTGCTCGAGAAAACCAGGGAGATCGGAATTATGAAAGCGATCGGGGCAAAGAACGGCGACATCATGATGATCTTCTTATTGAATTCTGCAATAATTGGCCTGATAGGAGGGATATTTGGGATTTGTCTCGGTTCTGCTATCTCGTCATTACTGCCGCTCCTTGGCATGCAGCTTATGGGGATGGGTGGCGAGATGACAACAGTAATTACACCCCTACTGTTGATGTACGCAGTGCTCCTTGCAATGGGGATTAGCATGGCAGCGGGCGTGATTCCCGCCTATCGAGCCTCAAAGCTCAAGCCGGTTGATGCGTTACGGTATGAATAAGACGTGAATATGAATTCCCAATGGCTGTATGTCGTTCCTTAGCGAGCGATATCGAGGTGTTTGTGAATGAAGCGAGAGGAGATTTGAAAGAAGGGCAGTTGTTCTACCGGGCAGTTAAATCCGATATTCCCCCAGGTGTTAAAACCGATGAAATGAGCTTCAAAACGAAGGATATAGCGTAGAGCAGATCCTGAGGATAACAGGGCGTTTTGATAGATTGGTGAGGGTCTATTTGGAGCTATATGAAAAATATAAAGAGGACTGCAAGCATAGGCTAGAAGAAATCCTAAGCAGGTATTCTGTAAAAAAAAACTTTGATCAAGGAACGAGCAAAGGAGGTGTTGTGAAAATGCGAGGCTCTGAATTGAATCCATGCGTGTTCGGTTAAGAAACCCATCGCTCCATCAACCTCTCCCTTTTA
>JAUXGS010000114.1 GCA_030621945.1 Methanosarcinales archaeon
AAAGACCGAAGCGACATCTTGCACGCACGATGAACTCGGTATATATGGCTGCCCCATAGATGCCACAGATACAGGGACATTAGGGCGATTACAATTATGGGTCCACGAATCAGGCGCGCTCCCTGTTTGGCACGAATATATGATAGTTCCAGCCAACGTTTATGATTCTCTTTTTAGCACAGATAAACTCGAGGTAGATATAAACCAAATCGGTGGAGCTGCTCAGAGTGCAACAGATCTAAAAGATTTCGCTGATACAGGTTATGATCCATCCGCACATAGAACGCAAGCGCAGATAAAAGCAATGGATAGCGGTGTGCTAACAGCCACCGCAATCGCAGCAGACGCGATAGGCGCTTCGGAATTTGCACAGGCAGCTGCGGATAAAGTATGGGCGACGGCAACAAGAGCACTATCAGCGCCAGCAGATTATAAAGCGGATGTCTCAGCGTTGGCACTCGAAGCGACACTATCCGATATCAAAGGCACGGGATTCGTTAAAGATACTCACTCACTACCTCAATGTCTCACTGCAACTGGATTTAGTACTCACAATGCAGCTGCTATATGGTCAGCTGCAAGCAGAGAACTATCAACACCCGCTAATTACAAGGCAGATGTTTCGTTAATTGCATTAGAAGCAACACTCACAGCCATGAAGCAAACCACAGCAGGGAGCTTCGACAGAGATACAGATAGTTTAGAGGCAATAAGAAACAGGGGCGATATTGCATGGATAACTGGAGGCGGTGGTGGCGGTGGTGATGCAACTGCAGCAAACCAAACAACCATCATCAACCATCTTACGGATGTCAAAGGTACGGGTTTCGTTAAAGATACTCATTCACTGAAACAAATCCTCGACCTCATCCAACGCATACTCGGACTTACGCAGGAGAATCATTATATCGATAATACAATTTTCGAGACGGGCAAACTAAAATCCGCACGAATCAGAATTTATAGCGATTCCGCAAGCGTTGGAACCTCCAGCAACGTCATCGCTACTTATAACATTTCAGTCACTTACGATGCTAACGGTAATATGGAGACTTATAAGACCACAAAACTATGACCGTTGAACTCGCTACCAAAGGTATTGTATGCTCAAAATGCCAGCTTTTAAGCGCAGAAGAAATCGCAATCGCAACCAGAGATGAAATCCTAACTGACGCAACTAAGTTTGCAGGTGCAAATATAGATGCTAAAATATCATCCAGAGCCACGCCCGGCGATGTCAATATCTCCGTTAGCGGCGGTGGTGGTGGCGGTGGCGGCGGTAGGACTATCATCGAACGCCCCTCCATCTGGAAACCAGAGGAGAAGCTTAAACTTATCGAGGACATCAAGAAGATACATAAAATGATTGACGAACTTACTTCCTTGCAATCTGCTGGTCTGGAGAACGTGAAGAAGAATATTAAAGGGCTAAAAGATTCACTGCTTAAGCTAATCAAAGAAGAAGTCACCCTTCTACTCAGCTTGAAGAAAATTATTTCTAAGCAGCCCAAAACCGATACTTCCGTTGCGCTCGCTGATTCGGTTAATCAAATAATCGCTAAATGGGATTCCGTTCAGAAGAGCATTCTCAAACCTTCTGACCTCTCTCCCTTAGATAATAAACTCGATGACCTCACTAAAATTGTGGTTAAGTCTCTGTCTAACAAAGCCCTGGAGGAATTGATAAATGCTGA
This sequence comes from Methanosarcinales archaeon, assembly GCA_030621945.1. GTDB lineage: Archaea > Halobacteriota > Syntropharchaeia > Alkanophagales > Methanospirareceae > JACGMN01. The sequence goes on from JAUXGS010000114.1 coordinate 1,695, forward strand.
ATAAAGCATTAATCTCGGAATATGAAGCGCGCCTCGCTGAAGCTGACGCATTATTAAAGGAGAAATTAGAACGTGTCAAGGAAGCAGACCCAATTCTTAAGGATAAGATAAAAGCTCTTAAAGTCATTGACGATGAGCTTGCTAAAAAGTCCGCACAGCTTGAGGAAGCAGAAAAGCATCCGGAGAAATTATTTAATGTTCTTTTTGAGGATGGTTCTGTAGGCGTTTTTCCTGAACAGGAATTACAATTAGCTGAATCTATCCCAAAAGACCAATTTGAAACTCTTACTTCATTGCTCTCCGGTGATTCTGGAAATGGTTTTGACAATGCCAATCCCTATTTAATTTACCCGGATGAATCGAAAAAGTGGAAAGGTATGGTCCACTCACATATCAGGGGAAAAAGCGTTCATTTGTATTTCCTACTTCAAATATCAAAGGACTACATGGTTGGCTGGACGTTATACATTCCAAAAGGATTATCTAAAGATTCGGAAACATTTGCAGAGGCTAAAGCACTAAACGAAAAAGAGATTATGCCTATTGTTCGCGAAACAATGTCAAATCAGCTAAAGAAATTTAATTGTGGTACCAAAGAGCCAGAACCTATTGAATGGGCAACGTATGAAGGCACTGTCCAACCAGGTGGAGTTGGTGCAACTAAGCACGAGCACGGACACTTCATTATCATTGATTCCTTCGATGTTCAGTTCGGCGCATCCAAATCATATTTCCACGAATATTTCTGCGATGGTAAGATCTTCAATGGTAGGATTGTATTTCGACTATTAGAAAACAAAGAAGAATGGAAGCGCACAGACGAGGGTGTATTAACCTGGTTTTGTTTCAATGCTTTGAAATCACCTACTCCTTATGTTATTTCTTCCCGGGCTGTGAACAAGAAATGGGTACCACCCTACAATAATTCTGCACTGCCAAGAAACATTCGCAGCAAAATCCCAGGGCGTTTTCAATATTGGAAGATTAAAGACGCCTCACGGCGTAGAGAAGTTAGGGATGAACTTGTAAATGAAATAAAAAAGAAGCTACTGAAAAAATGACCGGTAAAAGCATATTATGGAAAGTCAAAGGAGAAGAAAGAAAGAGGATGATAAAGTATTATAAGAAATTGGCTTCCGGATGTTTTATTGTTGTTGGCTCTTTCCTACTCCTCGAGCATCTTTTCCAATTTGGCGGTTTTGATATCGAACTCCTCGGCCATGAAATTTATGGGCTTCTAATGATAGGTGCAGGATTTTTGATTTTGACAAAATGGGAACAATTACCAGCTTTTATCAAAGCGATAAAGGAAAGGGATATTTGGAAAATTTTAGATGAAGGAGAAAGAAGAAAATGAGGGCAAGCTACCTTCAACTTTAAGAATCCGGGAAAATGGTAAGCTATAATTACTGGCGCTGCATCGACTGCAGTCGCACATCTCGCACTCGCAGTTATGCACCCAATCAGCCACCCTCATGCCCTTTCTGCGGCTCTAAACGGTTAGCGCCTGCAACCGCAACTGAATTTAAAAAGGATAGAGGGCTTCATTAATTATTTTTCCTTCTTAAACGCTCCCATCCCCTACTCTTTTTTCAGTGAAGAAATAATGGCTGAAAAAGAAGATTTAGGTAATGCCGAAATTGATACTCTCGACGCCCTTTTTGCACAGCTTACAGGCAATACAACCGACAACGAAGGCGATGGCGAGTACCCATTACCAGAGAAGAAACCCGTGAAGGTCACTAATGTCGATGTCGTGGTGATGCCCAGAGGTTACAAGAGCGAATACCCGAAGCCCGAAGCCAAAGATTCAAAGCCACGGTTCACCGATTCGCTGCCTTCGATGAAACTCGATGTCGATAGCGCAGAGGAAGCAGATGGTGTTTTGTCAGTTCCAGTGACTGCCGCCAACGCTCAGCACATCTATGATTATGATGGGCTGAAAGTTCGCAAACCGTTTGAGGAACTCGAAGCTGCCGCAATGTTTTGCGATGGCCGTCCTGTTTCAAGAGAACATCCAACTGCGGGGATTGTTACGAGTAGAGATGAGGTTCTCGGTTTTTTCAAAAACCCACTCGCGAATGACGATGTGCTGAAAGGCGTTGTGCAAATCACTGATAAAGGTTTAATCGCAGATGTCAAGGCGAAGAAACTCACTGACACTTCCCCAAGTTTTTACTGTGATCTCGATCGTTCCGCTTCAGGCGAACTCAATGGCGAACACTATGATGCCACTCAAAGAAACATCTTTATCGACCATATCGCAATTTGCGAGAATGGCAGATGCAGTATTGAAGACGGCTGCGGAATTGGATTGGATGCAAAGAAATACCCGGTGCCTTCAGAACTTGTGGATAAAATCACAGCTGCTATCGAACGCGCAAAGGCGATGAAAGATTCGAGCTTGTACAATCTCCTCAAGGAACTTCTGAAAGGCGTCAGCGTGAAGAAAGACAGTGAAGAGAAAAAGACTGTTGATGCTGACGCAATTAATCTGGTGAAAATCAAAGACGCTTTTGCTAAACTCACCGCTGAACGTGACTTGCTCAGAGGTAAAGTCGAAGAAATTGAAAAGACAAAAAAGGACGCACTTATCGCAGAACATCTGACTCTGCAGGATTCGTTGACGAAAGAGGATCTGCAGGAGCGTCCTGTCGCTGTTTTGATACAGGAAGTTGATATGCTCAAGCAGCGCGAAGCAAAGCATCTTTCTGTTCCTGATTCTTCCCGAACTTCGGGCAGGGACGCGACATATGGTAGAATAGGAAAAGGA
>JAUXGS010000057.1 GCA_030621945.1 Methanosarcinales archaeon
CATAGCGTGTATATCTGAACTTGCTTCCACATCCCGCCTATTTAGCGTTTTATTTGAACCTGCCCCATATATGCACATCCTTCTGGACGAACTTCACTCATCACATACCCCCTCTTCATTCTCCTATATCAAGTCACTATACCCCGTATTTAAGATACGGAGCCTGCACTAATTTGTTAGCTGAGGATATATAAAAGCTTTTCGATCAGTATCGAGAATCAAGCAGATGGATAGGATACCCGAAATGTTTTGAGAGAAGTAACACCAACAATTTAATATATCTATATGTATGCCTGACAGGCATTTATTTGTGATTATGGTAAAAAGCGGAAAGAAGACGGACATGAACTGGCTAAGGGGAATAGGAGCAAGCTTTGACATCGCTATTACCGTTTTATTCTGTGCGTTCATAGGTTACTTTATATGTGGGGGGCGGCTAAACGAGGTAACCCACCTCAGTATTCTTGGTCTTGCAATAGGCGCGTTTTTCGGGTTGATAATAGCTTTATATCGCATAACAAGAATGTTTGGGGGTGGTGAGTGAGAGATGACGCGGAAGGATAATCGGGGTCTGTTATTCCTGCTAAAAAAAGTACTTGACGAGAAAGAGGATTATCGGGTAAGGCTTTACATACTCACGTGGATTGCATCAATATGCGCGACGCTTGCTGTAGTTATTGGCGGTCTCATCTTCCTGTTTAAAGTGTTTGGACTCTTCTATTTCATAAGATTAACAGGAATTCTCTTATCTTTTCCGGGCTAACGCCCTCCGCCTTCAACTTCGCTATCAGCCTTATGTTTCTTATTTCCGCTTCTTTCAGTGCTAAAAAACTTACGACCGGGCCTAAGCCAAAGGCCTCCGCGGTGGAAATATCCTTTGCCTTCCTGAGTACCTGCTCTTCGATCTTCCTTTCCAACTCCATCAGATCCAATCCTTCTCCCACGTCCCCTATAAGATAAGAATATCTTGTCTCCTTCAGCCTCGCCAGAAACTCATCCACGTCCTTCGATTCTTCATATTCCCTATCCACGTCAAACTTCATTAAAAACCGCCTTATCTCATCCGCACCTACCACCCCTGCTTTCCCTCTTAGCATCGCATTCAGGTCCAAACTGTCAGCGAGAACCTGCAAATACGCGTTAAAAGTTTTAAGTTTCTTCTCTCTGCTCCATATTGCTTCTTCAACCACCCGTTCAAACATCCTCTTCTTCAAAAGGAGATCAATAAAGGAGAAATTATTGGTGGCTTTGTATTCTTCCACGCCCTCTCGTATATCATATGGCGTGCCTTCAAGTGCCGAAACCACTTCTTCCATATCTCGCTCAGACAATTCCTGGATAGACTCATACATATATCCCGCTTCCACCAGTCCTTCCTTTACTTCTTCCACGGGCATACCCGCATGTAACCCTCCAAGAACCCTTCTCAAGTTCGCCACATCCCACTTCTTTATTAAATAATCGAAGACCCCACTCAAGTCCTTGGGAACTAAATCAAAGATCTCATAATCCAGATCCTTCTCATGGAGTAGCAAACCTCGTTCTATATTCTCATAAGTTGGCTCTGTTATGTATTTGCCATAATCGGTATTTTCAAAAAAGGATGGAAAATCCTCCAAATCCAACGAAACTAACTCTTCATATTTCTTATCGTCAATCAGCCTTGCTTCCTTCATCTTTACCACCGCAGTGGCATATATAATCGGAGTAGTTCTGAGTAAATATATGGGGACAAAAAAAACAACAGCAGCAAGCGCTGCTACTAATACGAATACTAAAACATCCATTTTCCCTTCCGTTTATAAAAACCCTATCGCTAAGAGCATCAAAACCGCTATGACCACTCCGAATATGGCGGGCGTCTCTGCCAATACTGCCAATACCAGGCTCTGACCAAATACCTCCGGTCGTTTTGCCGATGCGATTGCACCACCGCCACAGATACTCCCCTGTCCGATTCCTGATAGACCTGTTAAGCCAACCACAATACCCGCTCCGAGCGCGATGAGACCCTCGGTATCTGATATCTCCCTTGGGGTTCCACCAAGCAAGCCAGCGCCCAACATTATTAAAATTGCCATCAAGAACCCGTAGATCATCTGCGTCTGGGGTAATGCATTCCATACCAGAACGTTACCGAACTTCCTTGGATCTTCGGAGATAATCCCCGTTCCTGCAACACCTGAAAATCCCAATCCAATCGCTGTACCCGCGCCTCCCAAGCCCAATGCAATACCAGCGCCCAATGCCGCGTATCCCAAACCCATTGTCGGTTCCATCTTTTCACCTCTTATTATTTATTATGTCTTTATCTTTAGCTCAAACGGTTTATATTCATCTTCGTAATCTCCGGTTATATAAAACTTACTGAAAAATTCCACATAGTGCAATCTGAGACCATGAACAAAAGAACCCAATACTTGCAATACCCAATTTACCAAATGCCCTATTACAAATACCAGAGCGGCAGCAATGATCCCGATATAAGCGATTCCATAGCACAGACCAGCTAATACATTTATCGCTAATGCTATTCCGTATGTGCAGAGGCCAAGTGCCATCAAACGTGCATAAGATAGGGTATCGCCCAAGAAACCGGTTATACCGAATAAGGCCATTCCTTTTCTCGCGAATAAAAGGAGGGCAAGGGAGATAGCCAATATTCCAACACCAATTAAACAGGGCGTATCATGCCTGAACCAGGTCCCATAGCTCATATAGTTCAGAAAAAGTGGTATAAATCCTATTTGTGCAACCAAGAACCAAAAATCTCCGCCTATAAACTCTTTGAGATTATGCCTACTTTCATACTTACTCATTAAAATACCCACGTTTATGTGAATAATACCGATAATAATTGAAAATATCAAGAATAGAAGGACATCTCCAAGTTGATCGGCAATCAGTAGGGGCGGGGTGTTCAACACATCTATATAAAAATGCCTCTCGGTGAAGAGATCACCAAACCACCCACCGGTCAACGCCCCTATAACGAAACTGGCAACTCCAAATGAGATAAATATTATGGAAAAATCTTTCATCGTTCCGTTGTATTTTCCCGCCCCTCTCAGGAGCAAAATTCCAAGTATTGCACAAATGAGACCATAAATAGCATCACCCAACATTAAAGCAGAGAAAAAGATAAAAGTAATTGTAAATGGGATCGTAGGGTCGATACCACCATATCGTGGTATTCCATAAAGCTTTGTAAATAGTTCAAAGTTCTTAAAAAATTTCGGGTTCTTCAAAAGAATGGGGACCTTTTCCTCATCAGGTTCTGGAGAAACTGCATCCATCACACAGAGACCTTCGGATACGCTATTAATCTCTTTAAAAACTTCCTCTTCCTTATCCGCGGGAACCCATCCAGTTAACGAAAACGCTCTTTCGGTCTCTACGAAATTCCTCTGAATATTCGCTCTCTCTTCTATCGCACGCAAAGATTCCCTATAAGTGAGGTAATCTCCTTCTCTTCTCTCTGCATTCTCGGCTAATATCTTCTTCAGCTCTTCTCTCTCTCTTCCTTTCTCTGCTATCTTCTGTTCTATCGCTTTTATCTCTTCCTTCGGCTTCTTTTCAAAGCCTTTCACTTCTATCTTCTCAAATCCAACCCTTCTTAACCTCGCCGATACTTCTTCCGCATGCTCATTGAAACAAGTGAAAATACACGCATATTCATTCTCTTCTTCTTTCCCTTCCTTCAATATCTCCGCCTTATCAAAATAATACGATCCAGATGTTATTTCTTCCAAATCAGCAATTATCGCTTCCAGCGCTTCCTCGGGGCATGTTCCCACGGAAGCATGAATGCGACTCCCCTCTCCCACATACCTCAGCTCAATATCGAGGTCTTTTATTCTCCACAAGTCCGCTTTGGATAGCCCTAATCCATTTATCTCCTTTTCTGTCGCTCTATACTGTTTTAATGACTCACCTATCTCTTCTTCAACTTCTGCCCGTATCTTCCCCGCTCTTTCTATTATCTCCTTCTTTTTTGCTTCTTTCAACGCACCTAATTCTATCTCCCTCGGTGGAGCGGGGTTTAAAAACCGCTTTAAAATGCCCTCAGAAGGCTCGGGTTTTACTTCTTTATAAACCTCCAAAATCGCATTTAGCCCCCTAAGCTGCTCTGAAGTTTCTTTTAAAACCGAATCCGCGGGCATAAACTTCAGATTTTCTTCTTCCGTCTTTTCATGCGCGATAATCTGAACAACGCCAAGTGTATGCAGCTTTTTAAGCACGTCATCCTTAAATTCCTTCAGCGTTACTATCCGAATTTTTTTCATCGCAACAGGTCTGAGCATTTTCTTCACCCTCCTTCCGCTTAAAGCGCCAGTATCCCTAACCAGATATAGAATAAAGAATAAAATATAAAAGTAGAGTATATTTTAGAACTGATGTTGTCCGAGATATTTTTCCCATTGGTTAAAAGAAGCGAGGGGTTCGACGCACTAAAAAGAAGAGTCATTGATAAAGGCTTTTGCACTTATTGCGGAGCATGTGCTGCTTTCTGTGAACATATCGTTCTCAAGGAAATACCGGAACTTGTGGAAGATTGCTCCATAGAGTATGAGGATGTGATTAAATGTGGAGAGACGGGAATTTGCTACGACGTCTGTCCGATGACGGAAACGAGCGAGCGGGAGTTGGAGGAAGCTTTTCTTGAGGGAAAAAGGGATGAAGAACTTGGACTTGTGCGAAAGTTAACCGCGGGCTCATGCGTGAAAGCGGAGCAAGGGCAAGACGGAGGGGTTGTAACTTCTTTGCTCCTTTCAGGGCTGAAAAGCGGGATTTTTGATTGCTGTATTATTGCGACCCGAGGAAGTGGCTTCAGGGCAGAACCAGTTATAGCGGAATCCGCAGAAGAGATAAAGGAAGCGAGTGGCACCAAATATGTGGCCGTGCCGATGGTGTCGAAGATAGGGGAAGCGATAAAAGAGGGTAAGAGGAAGATAGCAATTGTGGGAACTCCCTGTGAGATAAGAGCCACGAGGAAAATACAGCACGTAATGCTCAAGGAAGTTGAAGAGATAGATATAATCGCGATAGGGTTATTCTGTTTTGAGAATTTCGATTACGACCTGCTTTCCGAAAAAACAACGGAGCTGCTTGGAATAGAGCTTGGAGTAGCGGAAAAAGTCCAGATAAGTAAAGGGCGGTATATAGTCAGAAGTAATGGTAAAGAGAAATCATGTAAAGTCACGGCTTTAGAAGATGCAGTCAGGAATAACTGTTTCTATTGCGAGGATTTCACAGCGAGGTTGGCGGACATCTCCGTTGGCTCAGTTGGCTCACCCGATGGTTCTTCTACCGTAATCATAAGGTCAAAAAAAGGCGAGGAACTTTTCAACTCGCTTGAAGACTTCGTTCCAACTGATGTGGACAGAGAAGGAATAATCAGAACTGCTTCTTTGAAGAAGGAGAATATAAGATGGGGGGATGAAGTCCCGCCTATTTTGAGATTAGATTAGTATTGAGTGATATTAAAATGACCGTGATAACAACTGAAGAGGACTCTGTTATGCCAGAAGGGCAAGAAATAAAAAAAGTAGTTGAGGAGGATTTACAAGGTCATTATGCGTTTCCGGTCATAGTAAATGAGGATATATGTTGCGGATGCCAGGTATGTGAGGCGGCGTGTGAAAACAAAAGCATCAGTTTTGACGAGAAAAAGGGTGTTGTGACAATAAATGAAATAGCTTGTAAAGGTTGTGGTGCTTGCGTAGCTGTATGTCCATCAGGGGCGCTATCTCAAAGATACCTCCGCGGTGAACAAGTTTTTGCTGCTATTGATTCTGACAGAGACATAGAATCATGTGAGTTGTGTCCACCATCGGTGACAGTGGAGTTTGAAGCACCGGGGCAGGAGAAGAGATTAATCGGATTAGTGTGTGCGGCACATGCCGACCCGTTCATTATTTTAAGGTGCTTTGAATCAGGTGCCGATGGCGTTATAGTGATAAATTGTTGTTCTGGTAGTAAAAGGGATAGGGAAAGAGCAGGAAAGAGTGTGAGAATAACAAAAGAACTTATGGAGACACTGGGAATGAACCCGGAAAGAGTCCATCTGGAATGGATTTCTCCTTTAGAGCCCGGATTTGATAAAAAGATGGCTGAATTTGTCAGTCGCATATAAGGAGAAAATATAAAGCAGGGCCATAGATATAATATATAGTTAAGAACCTAGAATAATATACTTTTAACCTCCTCGTCTAGGAAAGTATTTATCCATTTCTCAGCGTATGATAGAGAACTTGAATGACGAATGAATGTTTCCCTGATTGTGG
>JAUXGS010000177.1 GCA_030621945.1 Methanosarcinales archaeon
AGACTTATTTAGGCAAGCACCCTTCTCACTACTATTTTGTTCTTTCACCGGTCTTTTGGCGGGGATTGGATTGAGTTTGATGACCGGCATGCTACAAGCGCTTCCTGGTCTTATGATACTTATTCCACCTGCAATCGCCATGCGTGGTAATATTTACAGTGCGCTCGTCTCGCGATTAGGAACGTCCATGCACCTCGGGCTTTTCTCTGCAACTCTGAAACGAGGCGGCGTATTGTACCAAAATGCCTACACCTCCCTGGTACTAACGCTCGTTCTTTCTGTTATCCTGGGCTTCTTAGCAAAAATAGCAGCACACGCGTTTGGAATGCCGAACATCGAGTATCTCTCTCTTCATGGCTTCATTCTCATTTCGGTAATCAGCGGTTTAATCTCAGGAATCATCCTGCTCGGTATCGCACTTCTGATCTCTATCATTGGCTACCATCGGAATTGGGATTTGGACAACATGTCCTCGCCGATAATAACCTCTGCCGGTGATATGATGACCATCCCTTCGTTGCTCGTTGCTGCTCTGTTATTGCTAAAGCTGGACGTGTACAATAACCTGTTGAATTTAGGAAGTTGGGCATCTCCAGTCAACCTATTGTCAGCGATTTTTATCGTAGCAACGTTTTTCTGTGCCATAAAAGGTTTAAAGTCAAACGATGCAGCGGTAAGGCGCATTCTTGTAGAAAGCATTCCGATGCTTTTCATCTGCGGTGTACTTGGCACCATCGCGGGAATAGCACTGAATATGAAGTTGGAGAGTTTAATCGCTCTTCCCGCCATTTTAGTGATTATTCCCCCTTTTTTGGGAGAATGTAATGCATTAGGCGGTATATTAAGTGCTCGTCTTTCCTCCATGCTTCACATCGGAACGGTGGAGCCAAAGCCCTTTCCAGATAAGCTTGTCACGGCGAATTTCGCTGTAATATACCTCTTTTCCGTATTCTTATTTCTATTTGTTGGTCTACTATCATACGTTGCGAGCATCTTACTTGGAATGCCCACACCAAGTGTATTTGAAATGCTATCCATCTCCCTTTTAGGCGGTATTTTATGTACAACGTTTCTCAACTTCGCTTCATACTACATCGCGATTTTATCCTTCCGGTTTGGAATGGACCCTGATAACGACACGATACCGCTAATAACCAGCTTAACAGACGTAGTAGGCGTTTTATGCCTTTTGTTTGCGATGTTTATAATTCAACCCTTTTAGAAAAGCGTTTGCAAAACTTTTAAGAAAAGTTTGACCAAAAATGCTTCGCGGAATAATTAAACTTTTTCTTTTGGTAACGCTTTCTTTTTCAAAAGAAGGGTTTCAATGCAACTTCCTACGAAATATAGCACTGGATGTAAGAGCATAGATGAGCTGTTAGGCGGCGGCTTTGAATCAGGCACCGTTACTCAGCTCTATGGTGAGGCAGGCAGTGGAAAGACCAACATCTGCCTTCAGGCAGCGATAGAATGTGTGAGAAAAGGTAATGCTGTAATTTTTATAGACAGCGAAGGTTTTTCTCCGGAAAGGTTCTTACAAATAGCCAGTACAAGTTCGAGCACGAGCGGGAGTGAAGATGTAGAAGTAGAAAGCATAGCACGACGGATTATAATCTACGAGCCACAGAGTTTCGAGCAACAAACCTCTTGTATAACTGAGATTGAGACGGTGATAAAGGAAAAGGAAGGTAAAAGCGGAGTTGCACTCGTAATCCTTGACTCAGCTACTCTTTTCTACCGATTAGAGCTGGACGATGAAAGAAGCGTATATTTAAGGCGAGTTTTGGCGAACCAAATAATGCAGCTCCTGGAACTCGCCCGCAGGTACGACCTCGCGGTTATAATAACAAATCAGGTGTATATGGATGTTGAAAAAGGTAATTTACGACCTTCTGGCGGATATGCCCTCGAACACCTTTCTAAGGCAATCGTGCAGCTTGAGAAAGCGGTGGAAGGGCGTGGTAAAAGAAGAGCCACCTTAAAGAAGCACCGGTCTATGCCTGAAGATACTGCATGCGAGTTTTTTATCACGAGTAACGGTGTTGAAGATAGCCCAAGATGAACCATCAGTTTATAATACCAATAATGTAATTTGATAGAGTATATGTGATCAAGCTAACGTTAGAACTAAAAAGCGAACAATGGAAAGGATGATAAAGATGAAGGTTTTGGTGTACCCGCCAAATAGTTTGATATTGGCTGATTTGGTGGAAAGGGGTGGACATGAGCCAGTGGTATTGATGAAGGAAGTCGGCGAACATGTGCGAGATGCGGAAATAGACGCACCACCAATGAATATCACGGAGGAGGACTTGAAAAGGGCACTGAGATATGTATCAGTGGAAGAACCTGCGGGGCTAAAAGGGCGAGTGGGGCTGCTTACACCGATGTTGGAGAAATCCGAAGCGGCAATAATATTGGCGGATGCGCCACCCACCTTTGGTTGTATGGGCTGTGCCGTCGCGGACGAATTCTTCAAGTTTTTGATAAGGAAGCAGGGGATACCCACGTTAGAGGTGAAGTATGAAGGGGGAGAACAGATGGAAGCGATGGTATCAGCGATAATGGGGTTTTTAGAGCGGTTATCAAAAGAGAAGAAGAAAGGAGAAAAAGAAGCGTAAGATAAAAATGCCGTCGGTGAGAGTTGCTCAGATATCGTGTGGGACTGAATACAGTGGTATTCAATGGTTAGTGAACGACATAGCCGAGCGATTAGACATTGAACTGGTATTCCCTGAGATGGAGCTCTCGAAGGTGAGTTCGGCGTGCGATGAAGTGGGCTTCGAATCAGAAAGCCCCAGCTTGAATTTGATGATCGCACGCGCGGTATCTATG
>JAUXGS010000194.1 GCA_030621945.1 Methanosarcinales archaeon
CCGATATCGCTCCCGTGTGTATTTGCTCTACTTCAAATTTGACAGGAAACTGTTTATTTAAATCCTTATTGCTTAAATGTCCTTCTCCTTCTATTTTTATTTTTTTATCACTTTCTACGACGATAGGATCACCTCTTCGAAAAGCCACCGCACTCCACCCTTAACTTTCTATCCTTAATCTGCCTTCTTTTCATTGTAAACTCCACCTTAACATTCCTCCACTACCTCAATCTCCTTTTCCGTCAGCCCATACAAATCATAAACTATCCCGTCAATCGGCGCATCAACAAATTTTATCTGCCGTCCGTAAAGTTCTTTATCTGGTTTCATTCTCGCCTCGTGATATTTCTTCTACGTCCTTCTTCAGTCAAGCCAATCCACGTTTTTTTCATTAGAGGGATGGTAAATACAGACCACCGAACAGCACACTTCGTTTGTGTGTAGCTCTAACACCTCCAATAACTACTATATGACTAACCAATAGTCCCGCCGAACAGAGCGCATGGATTAAATTTCGTAATGTAGCGTTGTGAATTTGCGTTAAGTCGTGTTTCACAGAATTATAATCTTGCCACCAAGTTAGATTACGTTTGTTTATATCCGCTTCACCTAATGCCTTCAATGGATTGAACTTGTAGCCCGTTGGTAAAAACGTTATTTCACCGGATGAAAACTGACGTATCGTTGGTACTACTTTCCAAACATTCATGTTATTAGGTGTTTCTTTACGTGCGTGTGCCTCCCCCATGCCCTTATCTTCAACCTTCTTTTTAACCATATCTTTGACCGTCTCTTCAGCCATCTCTTTAGCTACGAGTTCGAACAGGTTGCAAGACATGAAAAGCAGGTGATAAATCCGAATTCCAAAACAGTCAAAGTTTCTTTTGTCAAAATGGATGGTTGATCCAATGTCATTGGTATCACTCTCTAAAATATTGTACATTCTAACCATATTATAATATTTATTCACATTAGCACCCTGCATCATAGAATCGTCTCCCGTCGGAAAGTGTGTAGATGTCCTCTTCAATATCTTTCAGGAAATAGAAGGCGGGGTTGGCGGCTGCTGCATGGAGCCATTCAGTCTCGCTTATGCCAGAGTCGTCGGGCAGCAGGATGATTACGCGGACACGAGTCTGTCCGGCGATGGGCAGCGTTTTGTCCAGAACGAGATGATGCTGGGCGTCAATCGTTCCTATTGTTTCAATGGCTTGTGTTGCGGCTTGCATTTTTGTTTTCTCCTTGTGTGAATTGTTTGTGCGACTGTTACGGTGGTGCATGTGGTTGGTTGTGGACGCGATCGCTTTCGTGCTGTAGACCCCAGCGTGTTCGCTGAAGTGGTGGGTTTTTCGGGTGCGGAGGTGGTGGTGGTCATGTTATCGCTTGTGTCTTCTCTTCTGCCGGGTGATGTGGGTTGTAAACCAACCTGTCAATCTGCCCACCAACAATTTTAATCTGTGATCCCAGCACTGTTTTGTTTTCTTTGTTACATGTTTAATTTCGATAAAAATGTATAGAAATGCTGAGAATAGCCCTGCGATGAATAAACCAAGAACGATAGGTTTCCAAAAAAGATGTTGCTCCGCTGCTATCGGTAATAACCATAAGGGAAGTATAACCACAACTATTGTGAAATAAATAAGATAGAAGATAAGACCTTTGAAATATTCAGGTAGTACTATTTGATTAAGTTGGCGCTGCAATTCCTCTATTTTAGCTTTCTTATAGCTGATTTCTGTATCGTTCTTTTCTCTAATTTTTTGATATTTGTTATAAAGTTCATATTTATGTGGATCGGCACATTGTATTGGAACAGTGATGGGAACTGGTAATTGTATGTCTGCCCATACTCCTGCAAGCCCTGGCATATATTTTGATGGCATCTCTTCTTCTTTTTTCACGCGTATCTCTTCTATCAACACCTTATATTCTTTTTTGAACCCATAAACAAATTTTTCATCGGGAATCCTGATCCTATTTCCTTCAAGTAACTCTTCTATCACCTCATCAGCAGTAGGCAAATCTTCTAAATCCAATTCTGGTTTTTTAGCTCGTAAAAAACTATTGACACTTTCTTCATCTTCTTTTCTGTCTTTTTCCTCATCTTTTCTATCAATTTCTGCAATGTATTCTAAAAGTGGAGCATTTTGTCGTTCTAATTCTTTTATTTCTGTATCGATTTCATTAATTCTTCTCTCTATTTGACTTCTCTCACCTGCCATCATCATGACCCAACCTGCAACAAATACACCTATTCCCCCAACTATAGCTGCTGCAGATTGTGCTATTGCAGAATAAAACCAATTTGGGTCAGGGACACTCATTTTTCACATTCCACCACTTTTATCTCCTCTTCCGTCAGCCCATACAAATCATAAACCAGCCTGTCAATCTGTCCATCAACAATCTTTATTTGCCGCACATAAAGCTCTTTATCACGGTCCATTCTCACCTCGTGGTATTTCTTCTGGAGTTCGAGCATGTTA
>JAUXGS010000169.1 GCA_030621945.1 Methanosarcinales archaeon
GTTTTCGGATAGCACCTATCAAATCGAGTATCCAGCGGAAACTGCGTTGATAAAAGGATGCTTTGGCGGGATATATCAGGACATCGTGTCTGAGGAAGGAGTTGCTGCTTTGGGATTTAAGGTCAGCGACTCACACAGGTCGAATAGAAGTGAGGGTTATCTGTACAAGCAGGTGCTGCTGAACGAACTCGTGGTATGGGAAGATGATATTGCAGATGACGAAGGCTGGCAAGAAGTTAGAATCCCTATTACGCTGGATAACGGAACAAACAGATTGATGCTGCGTGTGTATGCGAAACGTGATTCAAGCGTTTTTCCTGTGACTGTTTACTGGGATGACGTGCGGATAGAGCAAATCGAAGAGATAACAAAGGAGATAACCACTTCTTTTTATCTCCTCGATGCAAATGGAACGGAAGAATATTATCCAACCGAACTGTATCTTGGCGAACCTGCGGGAGTATTCGTTGGGATAGGAAATAACGAGCACGAACCTGTGAACTACACCTTGCAGATAAAACTGGCGGGTGAAACGCTCAGAAGTGAGATTATAAAACTCGAAGACGGCTCTAAATGGGCACAGAAGCTATCATTCACGCCGAATCAGATAGGTCTGCTACTGAAATTGGAGTTCCTTTTCTTCAAAGATTTAAATATAGGAGAAGAGCCTTACAAGGCATTCCTCTTTTGGGTCTCCTCGTATATAGATCCCGACAATTTAGAAGTGCTTAAAGAGTACGTAGTATCTCCGCTACCGGTAATTCTAGATGGCGACTTTGAGTCAATCGCGGGTTGGACGTATACAGAGAATACTGTCAACTTTACTGGAAGGTTGACAAATTCGACTTTTGTCTCACCAATGCGCTCTTACGAGCTCAGCTATCCGGCGGATACGCCTTTTGATCCGGGATGCTTTGCTGGCATATATCAAAACTTTACAACAGAAACATCTCCGGTGACAATAGTGGTATCATTCAATGTTAGAGATTCATATGCCTCTGATAGGGAAGGCTATTTCTTAAAGCAAGTTCTTTTGAATGACGAAATATTATGGGAAGACGATGTTGCAGGGAATGAGCGATGGCAGTATGTAAATGTTCCTGTAACCCTGCGCTCGGCGACAAACAAATTGACGTTACGAGTTTATGGAGCGAGGGGGCACGATAATTTCCCCATAAATGTATGGTGGGATGACGTGGCGATAGAGCCTGTCACCACGGTTGGTGATGAAATCGCTACTTCTTTCTATATTCGGGATACAAAAGGTACGGAAGAGTATTATCCAACGGAACTATATCTTGGTGAGCCTGCGGATGTCCGCGTAGGGATAGAAAACAACGAGCATAAACAGGTGAATTACATCCTACAGATGAAATTGGATGGCCGACTGCTTAAGACAAAAAGCAAATGGCTCGAGCACGGTTCCAAATGGGTGCAAAATATATCTTTTACTCCGGATAGGGTAGGCGAGAGACAAAAGCTCGAGTTTCTTTTGTTCAAAGATTATGTGCGGGAGAAGCCGTACCGGTATCTTCATCTTTGGGTCTCAACGGAAATAACTTATGATAATTTAGAGCCGCTATTGAGATACGGGATAGATCCACTACCAGCAATCAGAGACGGGGATATGTGGCAAGTCTATGCATGGACTCGTGAGTCTGAGTACGGGGGGAGTTTCAGAGAGGGGTATCACACAGAAGAATACACCTCATCACCAAGCTCATATTGCATGAAACAATACAGAGATTCGAATAAAGGTGATTACATGGGACTTTCGCAGGACATTTATGCCTCAGAACCCGGAGTTGCCGTTTTATCGTTTAATGTGCGTGATTCTTTCGAATATGCTTCGGATGATGCGAAGAATATAATAAAACAGGTTATGCTGGATGATGAGGTAATATGGGTGGACGATGTTTCGGGCAGGGATACAGGATATGTGGGCTGGGTGAAGGAAGAATATGTCGGACCAAACTGGGTATGGATTGAACGCATAAAATCGCACGAAGGGTTTGTGGAGTGGAAGGGAGCGGGACATGATTGGTGGAAGGATAAGTGGATCAAAAGTAGTGTTCCGGATGTGGAATCAGGCTGGATGCATGTTGACATCCCAGTGTATTTGTGGGAAGGAAACAACGAACTGAGGTTGCGGGTATATGCAAAAGAATCTGCGGAAAATCTTAACCTGAAGGTTTATTGGGACGACATAGAGATAAGACCCATAAACGAATTGGTGAAAGTTGATGAAAGGGTAAGGATGAAGCGACGTGGATGGTGATACTCTCAGGAATATTTCTAAATCGGGATAAAAAATGGGAAATCGTGTGAAACTATTGCTGCTTTGGATTTTGTTCGCACTGCCGATAGTGATAGCAGGTGCTGCAATTGGCAAGATGCTCGTGCTGAGATTTCCGGCGCTAATTACACTTACAATTTGCGTTTTTGTGCTGCTTTTAGTTTTAGTCCTTTGTATCTATTTCTTCAGCGCTAAATTATTGCTGCGCTGGTATCATGCGAAAGAGGTAAGCGCACCTCTTTCTGAAATCGTTAGCATTCTCGCAACAAAAGCGGATATTCCAGCGCCAAAGGTGTTCATCGTGGAATCCGCGATGCCAAATTCATTCGCAACAGGTAGAAATGCCGAGCATGCCTCGATTGTTGTGACTAAAGCATTGGTTGAACTGCTGGATAAAGAAGAATTAGAAGCGGTGCTGGCACACGAACTCGCGCACGTGAAAACTGGAGACACGCTACTTGGCACGGTAGTTGCAGTGTTATTGGGGATACTTACGGCTTTTGCTACTTGTGCTTTCTGGAGCTCAATTTTCTTAGGTTTTGGGCAAGAAGATGACCCGGCACCGAATCTAATAAAATTTTTTGTTACCACTCTGGTTGCACCAATAGCAGCAGTAATTATACAACTCGCTTTGTCTCCGTCACGTGAATATATAGCAGATGAGCAAAGCGTGCGCATGTACGGTGAACCAAATAAATTGGTTAGCGCATTAGAGAAAATAGA
>JAUXGS010000198.1 GCA_030621945.1 Methanosarcinales archaeon
ACCTATCTTCACTTCTTTTCCGAGATTAACATCCCGGAGGAAGTCAATACCAGGTATAACGCCCTCTAAATCTTCTCCCGGAATCCCCAATTTCCCACTCACATGCGCACCGACAGAGACAAAAACAGCATCATAAGTTTTGCGCAGCTCTGCGAACATATCCTTGTCAACTTCCACATTCGTCTTGATTTCCACCCCTATACCTCTAACAAATTCTATTTCTCTCTCCAGAGTCGCTCTTGGTAATCTATATTTTGGAATGCCCGTAGTCATCATCCCGCCCACCACAGGGAGCTTCTCAAATACCGTAACGTCATAGCCATAAATCTTCAAATCGTATGCAGCGGTAAGACCCGCAGGTCCACTACCGATTACTGCTACCTTTTTTCCTCTTGTAGAAGGAACAGGCTCAGGCTCTATCTCGTTCCCATAATTCTCATAAACATAATCTGCAACAAACCTTTTCAGTTTCGCAATTGAAATGGGCCCGTCTACCAAACCCCTTTTGCACATATCCTCACAGGGATGCGTGCAAACTCTTCCTAAAACACCAGGAAAAGGAACTTTTTCTCTTATCAGGTCGTAAGCTTCCTTGAATTTGCCGTCTGCAATTAATCCCGCATAGCCCCTTATATCCAGGCTGACAGGGCAAGTAGCCTGGCAGAATGGCGTTTCTCGCTCTATCGCATACGAAAGCGCCTCCTCGGGTGTGTAGATTGCATTCCTGTTGATCAGCCATTCGTTGCACCTATCAGGAGGTCTGACAGGGCATATTTTCCAACACTCGCCGCATGAATCACATTTTGCTTCATCAATTCTAATTGGTTTCCTTAGGACACTTACCTTGAAGCCGTGATTCTCCTCTTTCACTCTTTCAACCACCGCATTTGTCAGGGCATGGATTTTCTCATTCTCCTTTATCTGTTCTATAAGCGGAGATAAGATTTCGGAAGGATGTTTGCCCTCTACTAAATGGAGTTTAGAAAAAAGCCCACCAATATTCGGCGTTCTCAAAACAAAAAAGACTTCATCATCATTAGTAGCTGCGCAGTCTAAAGCCACCTTTAATCCTGCGTATCCTCCCCCTATAACCAAAACATTCATTCAACACCCTCCTCTACTTTTGCAATATAAGTTGGTGTATTATCTCGTATCTCATGGATTTCAATCAATTCATACCTTTTCAAATCCAGAATGTGCCTGAACACCACGTTTGGCTTCAGATTTAGCTCCGCTGCTATTTCTTTCACCGACTTCGGCTTCTTTAACTTCAAAAGTATTCTCTTCGCTTCGTATTCCTCCCGCACCATATCATCCAGCAATCTATCCATCTCATGCCTCGTAAAAACTTCTCCGTACTTGTTACCCTCTTCCAGCAGTTCTTTTCCCTTCGTTGCCAATATTCTCAAGCTGTAATCAGCAGCAGCTATACATGCCGCTTCCATTTCCTCCTTTTCAAATTTAATCGGGCCTAACTCTCTTATCTCTTCCGTAAACTCCTTCATAATTGCTGCGAATCTTCCGCCCTCACTTGCACTTACCCATTCCAATCTCAACCGTTCAGGCTCGACCCCCGCTTCCTTTAGCAACCGCTTCGCCATATCTATCTTCTTTTCCGCATAATAATTACCCTGCAGGTAATGGCAATCTCCAGGATGACAACCACCTATAAATACGCCATCCGCTCCCCAAAGAAACGTATCTAATATGATCACGGGATCAACTCTTCCACTGCACATTACTCTTATTATCCTCATATTCGGAGGGTATTGAAAGCGAGAGACACCTGCCAAATCCGCACCCGCATAACAGCACCAATTGCACAGAAATCCTACTATTCTTGGCTCTTCCTCTTTCATCAGGATACCACCTCCCTCTCCGTCACAAAAGCAGTTCTTTCTTGTGCTATCAATTGATCATCGGTGAAGTGCTGCATTTTAATCGCTCTTTTTATACAACTCGACCCGCAGGTGCCACAACCCTTGCATTTCACACCCGTAACTCTTGCTCTTCTACCTTCTTCCGTCTCTACTACTTCTACTGCCCCATAGGGGCATACAGATTCGCATATACCACAGCCCACGCATATCGCTTCGTCCACTGAGGATATTATAGCTTCCGAACTCACGTATCCCTTTGCGAGAGGAATTGTCGCCCTACTCGCTGCGGCATAGCCCTGTAAAATGCTCTCTTCGATATCCTTTGGACCTTGAGCAGTCCCGCACAGGAATATTCCATCGGTGGCGAAGTCGACTGGACGTAATTTAACATGAGCCTCAAAGAAGAACCTGTCTTGACCCAGAGGGACCTTAAGCATCTTTGATAGCTTTTCTGCATCTGGATTCTGTACGAGAGGGGTGGATAAAACCACCAGGTCCGCTTCAAGTGGAATATCCATC
>JAUXGS010000098.1 GCA_030621945.1 Methanosarcinales archaeon
AGAGATAAAGAAAGGCATCTCGGGGGGGCAATACAAACCGCTCTCAGCCTATGATGTGGGAAGAATACACGAAACCGCGTTCAGGATTTTAGAAGAGATAGGTGTTCGGGTGGAGCTGAAAGAGGCGTTGGACATCTTCGAGCGTGGTGGAGCGAAAGTTGATCGTGGAGAGAAGATAGTGAAGATTTCCTCTGAGTTAGCAGAAAAGATGGTGGACTCAGCGCCTTCAAAGATTGTTTTAGGTGGCCGGGAGAAGGAAAACGATCTCGTGCTCGAGGACACGCGTGTACACATGGGAACCGGTGGTGCTGCACTGAATGTTATTGATCTGGACAGCGGGAAAAAGAGAAAAGGGACACTCAGGGATATAGCAGATATAGCAAAGCTGACGGATGCCCTCGATAATATACACTTTTTCGTAAGACCCTGTATAGCGCAAGATATACCTATTGATGATCTCATTGTAAACCAGTTCTATGCTGCTCTTTCTGACACCACCAGGCACGTGATGTCAGGATGTACTAAAGTGGAGAAAGTGGAGGAAGTAGTGGAGATGGCAGAACTCATAGCTGGCGGAGAATTACGAGCCCGACCACCCCTATCCTTCATAACGAGCTGGATGGACAGTCCTCTCTGTTTCGCCACGGATGTTACAAAAGTGCTGATCGAAGTAGTGAAGGAGGGTTTACCCGTGATTCTTTCTTCGGCACCAATGACCGGACTGACATCCCCTATTACGCTTGCAGGAACTCTGACTCAGTTGCATGCTGAAGAACTATCAGGGATTGTATTAACGCAACTTATAAATCCGGGCGCACCTGTGGTTTACGGCGGAATTCCTTCTATGGTGGATATGCATAATCTGAAATTTATAGCGGGCGGTGTGGAGTTTGGGATGATGAACGCTGCTATATCTCAGTTGTCTCAGTCTATAGGACTTCCCAACTACAATTCTGCTGGAATTACCGATGCCTCAATACCAGATATACAGGCAGTATATGAGAAAGCATATTCTATATGCCAGTGTGCACTATCGGGGTCCAATCTTATCCACCATGCGGCAGGTATGCTTGAGTCCTTGCTCACCGTGGATTATGGACTGTACGTCATAGATAACGAGATAATAGGAATGGCTATGAGGGGTGTGCGAGGGATAGAAGTGAACGAAGACACACTGGCTCTGGACGAGACAAAGGAGGTTGGACCTGGAGGGAATTATTTGCGTTCTAAACACACACGTAGACACATGAGGAGTGAGTTCTTTGAACCCATGCTCTCAAATAGAGAAGAGCGAGGAGATAAGGATAAACAAGAACTAAGCGGCATAAGGGGATTGGCAAAATCGAAAGCAAAAAAGATACTTAAAACTCATCACCCCATAGGCATAGATCCAGAAGTAGATAAAAGAATAAGGGAGAGATTAAATATCCTTATGTAGATATAGGAAGGATATGTTACGTTACCGGTTTTTGAAGTAAGGTATTATGTCCCGCGAATATCGCAGTAAGACGCGCATAGGCTCAGGTCCAACGGGCACGAAAGCGAAATGAGTGACACCTGCTTCGATATAATCTTCAATTTGCTCTATGCAGTCATCCACAGTGCCAGCGATTGAAAAATCTTCTACCACTTCCATAGGGACAAACTCGCCATATTCCTCGAATTTTCTCTCTCCTTCTTCGTTCATCAAGATCTTCGAGTAGAAATCCGCATCAGCAATTGCAGGACATTCGGCTACATAGCCAGCCCCGTCAAGTATTTTTGGCCAAAGGACGATAGAGGCTCTGTAAGGCTCAAGCTGTTTAAGCGCCGACTCGTGATCCTCTGATATCGCGGTATAGACGTACAATACGCGGTCTATTTCGTCTATTGACCTCCCGGCTCTTCTTGCACCTTCTTTTACATCCTTAAGATGCTTTTTATATAATTCCGGACTCATACAGCAAGGTAGCCAACCATCACCAATCCTGCCAGTTAATTCTTTCGTCAGAGAACCGTTAGCGCCAAAGTATATCGGTATGGACTCTTGCAGAGGCTGTATTTGTAAAACCGCGTCCTTTAGCTGCCAAAATTGACCTTCATAGTCAAATACCTCACCAGACCATAATTTTCTCATTATCTCAACTGCTTCTACAAAGCGAGAGACAGGTTTCTCCCAGCGAATGCCAAATTGCTCGAGATTCATCATTTCCCCTGCTCCCATTCCAAGGGTCACGCGGCCGTTAGAAAGGCAATCGAGCGTTGCTAACTGCTGTGCAAAAACAGCCGGGTGACGCCTGAACGCATCAGAGACAAACGAGCCCAGTCTGACATGACTTGTTACACCGGCGATAGCGGTAAACATCGTCCAAACGTCGGGAACTTTTCCTCCTGAAGGCACGGTTAACAGGTGATCAGCCGCCCATAACGAGTCGAAACCCATCTGATCCACTCTTTGTGCATCTACAATGTAAGCGTTCAAAGCAGGTGTGGGTGTTGATAGATACAATCCGAATTTTACTCCTTTCACTTTCATCGTCTTTTAACCTCTCTTTTGCTTTCCATTTGTGTTTTTAGTATAAAGACCTCACATAAACTATTAGAATAATGAAAGGAGATATTTGTACAGCGGTCTTCATGCCGGGAGGTAAACGAGCAGAATTTAAACGCGGGTTTAGCATTTTAGAAGCTGCGGAAAGTATAGATCTGAAGATAGAATCTGCTTGTGGCGGGCAGCAAAAATGTGGGATGTGTAAAGTCATTCCCACTGGTAATTTGAGTAAACCAACACAGGACGAGCTGCGACTGCTAACGGAGGAAGAAGTTGAGCGGGGTTATAGATTAGCCTGTGCTGCGACTATTCAGGGAGATGTAACTATAACCGTGCCGATGGAGAGCAGAATGAGGGAACAGAGGCTGCAGATAGAGGGAATTGAGCAAACTGTAAGTTTGGATCCCGCTGTGCGTAAGTATATAGTTGAACTTCCAGTAGCGACGCTTGAGGATATAAGAACAGATAAAGAAAGAATTTTGGAGAGAATAAAAGAGGTGTTTGGTCTCGATCTGGAGATTGAATACGGAGTATATAAACAGTTGCCGGGAGCAATAAGGGATGGTGAATGGACCGTTTCAGTGGCGGTGTGGAATGGAAAGAGGACGTTATCGGTTGAGCCGGGCGTAGTTAGGCATGCCTATGGGGTTGCGGTGGATGTAGGGACGACGAAAATAGCAGGGTATCTTTTGAATTTGAGGAATGGTGAAGTTATAGGAAAGGCGGCAATAGTAAATCCACAGATAAAATACGGTGAGGATGTTGTCTCCAGGATCAGTTACGCGACGGGTGCCGATAAAAATTTAGAGAGACTGCAGACGAGCGTGATTGACGCTGTCGAGCAAATCATAAAAGACACTTGTGCAGAGGCCGGAGTGGAAACGAGGCACATTTATGAGATTGTAGTGGTTGGGAATACTGTTATGCAGCACCTGCTGCTTGGTGTAAGTCCAAAATACGTGGGCAGGTCTCCATACTGCGCCGTATTAGGAAGTGGAGATTTTAGGGCATCAGATATAGGACTAAAAGCAAATGTCAATGTCAATGCCAATCTCCATACATTCCCCGTAATAGGGGGGTTTGTGGGGGGAGATCACGTATCTGCCATTTTAGCTACTAAGATGAACGAGTCGGAAGAAATGAGTATGTTAATGGACATTGGAACGAACACGGAAATAGCAATAGGAAACAAAGAGGATATGATTTCATGCTCCTGCGCTTCAGGACCCGCATTTGAAGGATTTTACATAAAACACGGAATGCGTGCATCGTCAGGCGCAATCGAGCATGTGGAGATAAATCCTGAGACGTTTGAAGTGAGATACAGAACGATAGAGGGAGTGCGACCGAGAGGTTTATGTGGCTCGGGTTTAATAGATTTACTTGCAGAACTGCTGAAAACCGGTGTGATGGACTCTGCGGGAAAGTTAAATCCCGAAATCGAGTCAAACAGAATAACAACAAATTTCAGAAACGATGAAGTCGAATTCGTGGTAGCATGGGAGAGAGAGACCGGCATAGACTCGGACGTGGTGATAACGCAACGAGATATACGGGAATTACAATCGGCAAAGGCAGCTATGCGGGCTGGTGCGGAGATTTTGATGCTGAAAAAGGGGCTAAAAGAAGCGGATATTGACGTTTTTTATATCGCAGGTGCATTTGGGAGTTACGTTGAACCCGCGAATGCGAGAATAATAGGTATGTATCCGGAAGTGGACTTGGAGCGAGTGAAGATAGTAGGAAATGCAGCGGGTTCCGGTGCAAAACTTGCATTAATATCCAGAGAAGAGCGCGCACATGCAGAAGAGATAGCAAAAAAAGTGCGATATATCGAACTCGCTGCCGAACCGAAATTCACGAGATGTTATATGCTATCACATTATTTCCCGTTTGGAGCAGCTTTAACAGACAACATAAGGAAGTGAAGAGTATATGGGTGCAGACGGAATGAAAGTAGCGTACATAGATTTAAGCAAAGAAAAAGCAGAAGTGAGAGATAGAAGTGACCTATCGAGATATTACGGAGGTGCAGGAGTAGCATTTAAGCTGTTAAGCGAATATGAAGCGGTATTGCAAGAAGATGCACTACACCCTGAGCAGCCTATAATATTCTCAAAAGGTTTCTTTACCGGTATTTACCCCTGTGCAACGAAAGTCACGGCAGCATTCAAGTCCCCTCTCACACAGGAACTGG
>JAUXGS010000153.1 GCA_030621945.1 Methanosarcinales archaeon
GGCTGCTGCGTCTCCTGTTGGACTCGAAGAACTAAAGAGCCGTGTAAAATCGTTAGAAGACAAAGTGGCAACACTGGAACTGGAAACACCAGCGGGAGAAGGATTACCTGGATTTGGTGTGATAGCTGCGATGGCTGGGTTGTTAACCGTAGTGTACTTGGTAAAAAGAAGAAAGTGATAAACAAGACCAAAAATGGTGCATATATCTGATGGGATATTATCTTTGCCAGTATTGGCAGCGGGATGGGCAATAACAATTGCATTGATAGCGGTAACGCTCTGGTGGAGTAAAAGGAAGGGCAGTATAATAGAGGAGATACCACGCTTATCGGTTATGACCTCCGCATTTTTTGTCGCCTCTCTTCTCCATATAGCCATAGGACCGACAAGCGTGCATCTCATACTTTCTGGCTTAGTGGGTATAATACTTGGAATACTTGCCTATCCCGCTATTTTTATTGGGCTTATCCTACAAGCTTTTCTCTTCGGTCATGGCGGCGTAACAGTGCTTGGAGTAAACACGGTAAACCTGGGCGTTCCGGCATTGGTAGCTTATGGTATTTTCAAAGCAGGGAATAAACTGATTCCTTCGGAATCCATAACGAGTAAAGCGGTGTTAGGGGCGTTGGCAGGGGGAATTGCAGTGGCATTAGCTGTTGCCCTTACTGCGGGATCGCTCTGCACCTTAGGTAAAGAATACACATGGGCAATAAAAGCATTGATACTCTACCACATTCCAATAATAGTGATAGAGGCGGTGATTGTTGGCTCCGTAGTTGCCTTTCTGGTGAGGGTTAAACCTGAGTTAATAGGAAGTTTAGGTGGCGATAGGAAATGAACGGAAAATTGGTTTTTGCTATTTTTGCAATGCTTTTAGTGTTATCGTGCTTGAGCATAAGCGCGGTGAGCGCTCATCGCATGCATATAGTCCATAAGCTAAGCGAAATAGAGATAGAAGCTTACTTTGGGGGTGGAACTCCCTGTAGAGATGCTATCGTAAAGGTATATGACAAGGAAGGTAATATGTATATAGAAGGCGTGACAGACGAGGAAGGGAAGTTCCGTTTTCCTCCAAAGATAGGTCTGGAAGAATACAAAGTGGTTGTTGAGGCTGTTCACATGCCAGGCCATAAAGCAGAAACCGTGATAAACTTAAGTCAAGAAGCGGGGGGTGCGAGTGCCGGTGGAATGGAAACGGAAATGCCTTTATACACAAGAACTATCGCTGGATTTGGTTACTTAATCGGTTTAGCAGGAGCTGCAATGGCGTACATGGGCTGGAAGATGAAGAAGAAATACGAGGAATAAATGATAGAATATCCAGAGATTGACAGGTATGCATCGCTTGATTCGCCAATGCATCGTTTTGATCCGAGGGCGAAAATAATCGCATTTATTTTTCTTATCTTCTCAGTCGTTCTTATACCGGATTTAAAGATAGCCTTCATTGGGTTGTTCTTTGCTATTTTTCTTCTTATTCTGTCCAGAATCCCAATCTTCTTTGTGCTAAGCTATATGAAATGGGTTGCGATGTTCGTTTTATCCTTTTTCATCATTCTGGCATTCACTTTTCCAGGCGAAGAACTCGCGAAATTTTATTTTCTGAGTGTTACGGCTGAGGGTTTGTACACGGGATCTTTGATTACCATAAGGGCTTTTTCCGCCATCATCCTCATTTTTCCGATGATTGGAACCATGAGATTTGACACGACGATTAAAGCGTTGGATAGGTTAAAAGTTCCTAATTCGCTGGTTCAAATACTCATGTTCACGTATCGCTACATCTTTGTGTTTGTGGATGAGTTTCAAAGGATATGGACGGCAATGGAATCAAGAGGGTTCAAACTGAGGACTACGTTATATGCGCTCAGGACGATAGGAAATGCGATGGGAATGCTTTTTGTCCGAAGTTACGAAAGAGCAGAGCGAGTGTATCAGGCAATGCGTTCGCGAGGATATACCGGTAATCCGAAAACGCTGGTTGAGTTTGAGATTCGCATGAAAGACTACCTATTGGCTGTTTCTATCATAGGGTTTGCTATTTCCTTGCATGTGGTTTCTTTTGTGGGAGTGGTTTAAAGAAAAATGAGAGACGCAATAACAGTGAGAAACCTCAGTTACACGTATCCCGATGGTACAAAAGCGCTGGAAGAGATAAGTCTGGAAGTGCATGAGGGGGAGAGGGTTGCGATAATAGGACCAAACGGCGCTGGTAAAACGACTTTTTTACTACATCTTAATGGAATTCTCCACGGTACCGATGGACAAGTAGAAGTATTCGGCAAGAGCGCGGACAAGGAGAAAAGGGAAGATATAATAAAGGATGTGGGAATTGTTTTTCAAGACCCAGATGACCAGTTGTTCATGCCCACGATTTTCGATGACCTCGCTTTTGGTCCGATAAACTTAGGACTACCAGAAGAGGAAGTACGGGAAAGAGTAGAAAAAGCTCTTTTAACAC
Source organism: Methanosarcinales archaeon (assembly GCA_030621945.1). Lineage (GTDB taxonomy): Archaea > Halobacteriota > Syntropharchaeia > Alkanophagales > Methanospirareceae > JACGMN01. The sequence goes on from JAUXGS010000153.1 coordinate 2,462, forward strand.
TTGGACTTTCTGATTATGAAAACAGGTGTCCTCATCATCTCAGTTATGGCGAGAAGAAGAAAGCAGCCCTGGCGGCGGTTATGTCCATGGAGCCTAAGATATTAGTGCTTGACGAGCCTACTGCTAATCTCGACCCAAGGAGCCGAGCTGAGTTGATAGAGATCATAAAGGGATTAAATGAACGGGAAGGAATTACCATTGTGACCGCAACGCATGACGTAAATGCTGTTCCTGAGCTTGCAGACCGAGTATACGTGCTGAACAAGAGGATAACTGCGGAAGGCACTGCGCAGAAGATATTTTCTGATGTTGAACTGTTAAAGGAGACAGATCTGGAAGTTCCGGAAGTATTCAAGCTTTTTGAAGTCTTACAATGTTTTGGTTACAACTGCGAAGAGCTACCCCTGTCCATAGACGATGCGATTGAGCACCTGACGAGGACGGTAGAAAATGAAGGTGGGCACATACATTTACATATTCATAAGCACACTCATGACGAGGTGAAGAAATTGAAAAGCAAGTATGAGCATCATAAAACTAACAAATGAACATAACAGAAGCAGCCGCTAAAATATTGGTTTTAGACCCCATTCACGGGGCAGAAGTTATCGCAGAAGAGCTGCAAGGACTTGGAAAAGACGCCGAGGTCTTTAATCCGTACAGAGAATCAACCTTTACCAATCGGTTGAATTACGATCTGGTTATCGCACCGGTTCACCTGAATCCGAACTTTGAAATTGTAAAGCACGCTCTAAAGAATAACATACCTTTTATTACTCATCACGAAGCGGTAAAAGAGATTGCTGCCATGGAGAACCTTTTCGATGGTATAAAGGTAATAGAAGTAACAGGAACGATAGGGAAAACCTCGACCTGCGAGCTGATCTCTCAGTTGTTAAAAAACAAATTTAAAGTTCTTCTGCATACCA
>JAUXGS010000199.1 GCA_030621945.1 Methanosarcinales archaeon
CTCAAGAATCCACTTTTGAAGTCCACGTCTCGCTTGGTCATTCGTTTTATTTCTGCAACAACTTCTGGATGTGGAGGTAAAAACAGCGGCACACCTAACAATACATACCAGTCAGGATCGTGCTCGTAATACGTCTTCAAGAAAGTATTGAGCGCAAATCGCTGCATTCTCCTTGCGGCCAGCTCTTCTTTCTCCTTGAGATAAATCGGTGCTGTGAGTTCCAACGGCAGTTTCTTTATTTTTATCCTCGCTGAGGGGCTTTCCTCTCCTATCCGCCTCTCTGTTTTGTCCACAAGCTCCGAGAATAACGCTGAATAATCCGTTTTGTGAATATGCGAATGCGTATCCTCATGTACCTGTCTGGTGAGCATGAACCTCAAAACGGTGAAGTCATACGCACGATACACTCGTTTTAGTATTCCCACCCTTGTCTTTGCCAGCTCATAATTCTCAATCAAGATGTGAGCCGTATCTGACTTTATCTCGAACTCTGAGAAGTACTGATTCGTTAGATGCCTTTCAATAGTTGTCCGTCCAGCATGGATAGCTTCATGCAATCGTTCACCTATCCGAGTCGTCGCGCCTTGCATCCCAATCGCGTCTTCAAACTCCGGAATGAAACTTTCAATCTCCTTAAACAACGATAAAAAGGATTCTACAGATATGCCATTCTCCAGATTAATAGAGTGGAATGGCTCTTCACCTGCTTTTTCAATCGTTAACTCCGACGATTCGGTCAATTTTAATTCCATCGTGATTACTTTGAGATATGTAAAGAATCTGGATTTTTAGATTTTATGTAAACGCTAATAGTTTGCACCCTCTTTAAATTTTCTATTTCATTTAATTTGATGAGTTACATTTAAATTGAGACAGTAGAGTAGAGTGTAAGATGAAAAGAGATCGCCATGTCTTTGAGACTTTGGGGAAAGCGCGAGTTGTCGTAGAAGACGGTAAGGTAGTTGACGTTGGAATACCTCTAATTACGTATTGCCGATTGTGGGAGAAGATACGCGGGATAAGTGAACTGAACGAGCAGGAAATAAAAGATAACATTGAATTCAGGATACGCGATTTCGGGATGTGCACCGGGGATAGAGTAGTAGAGATGGACGCTTTCGTTGGTTTTGGTGCTTCGGAGACGTTTATGACTGCACTTCGTAGAGGTTTGCTCGACAGTACCGTTACGGTTTGTGAAGGTGCAGGCACGGTAATCACTGCGAATCCCGCACTGGTGCAGGGAATAGGCGCACGGTTAAGTGGTGTAATTGAGACCACGCCGATTGAAGCGGTAATAAAGAAGCTAAAGGATAAGGAGGGGGAAACACTTGATCCGCCAAGGATAGACCAGACAGCAGGCTTGCAGATGGCGCTTGACCTTGGATACGAAAGAGTAGGTGTTACCGTGTCCACAGTGGAAGATGCACGGCGTTGCAGAGCTATCAGCGAGCATGCCGTGATATTCGGTGTGCATCTCACGGGCATCTCCAGAGAGGACGCTGAAGCGTTCTGCGAGATCGCTGACCTTATTACTGCTTGCGCATCACCGCACATACGAGCACTCGCCGCAGAAAAGGCAGTTTTACAGGCGGGCACGGCAATCCCGATATTCGCGCTCACGGCCATAGGCAAGGAATTGCTGTTAGAACGTGCTAAAGAGGTCGAAAATCCTTTGTTGTTGAATACCATGAAGTTGCCCGTACTCCCGGAGGATAGACAACCCAAGCCTCTGGTGTAACCCCTCTTTCTTTTCTAAACATCTGAAAGGTTTGTTTTGATTTTTGGACATTTGAATTTGGGATTTTTCTACTCGTTAGTTATTCAGCGCATATACTCAGTCGGGTCTTCCACACCCGCATCTTTGAACCCCCGCCTCCGATGCAAACAGGACTCACAGATCCCGCAATGCTTCTCCTCGCCTAAATAGCATGAATAAGTCAGGTGTAACGGAGCTTTGACTTCCAGCCCTTTCTTTATTATTTCCGGTTTAAACAAATTCACTAACGGTGCTTTTACCACTGGCGGCTGAGAAAAAGAAGCTACTGCTTTCTCTATTGCCGTATTAAACCGCTTCACGAATTCAACATCATTGTCTGGATACGACCTTGCCTCCTCGGCATTGAATCCCACAAAGATGGCTTCTGCGCCGATAACCTCTGCATACGCGCTTGCATGCGCCAAAAGGATTAAATTTCGGCAGGGCACCCAGGTAGACGGCATCTCTTTATCTAAATCTAAATCCACTTCTTCGCCTACCGGAACCGTTCTTTTGACGTCCGTCAGAGCAGAACCGCCAAGCTCCTTCAAGAATGGTATTCCCACGAACTTCAGCTCCTTCGCACCTGAGTCCCGCGCTATTATCTCCACAACTTCTTTTTCACGCGCC
>JAUXGS010000108.1 GCA_030621945.1 Methanosarcinales archaeon
AGATCCTCATCCAAGCCTTGAATAAACGAGCGCTCCAGTTTGCCTACAATAGTTGTATGGAACTGTATACCGCTTCGAATTAGAGCATTACAGATAATCCCCGCAGAGGTTATTCCGTCTGCGTCATAATGAGAGATTACCCGTGCGTATTTATGTCCTTTTATTACCTCCGCTGCCTTTTCCACGCTTTTTTGCAATGTTGTCATACCATAAGAAGTGCTGAAAACCCCAATATAGTCTCAAAACATTCGAAAAGAAAAAGCTTTTTCTTAAACAACCTTTTCTTTATCTTTTATCTTGGAATAAAAATTTTGATGGGCGTGTGGCCTAGTTAGGATAGGGCGGCAGCCTCCTAACAAACTTTTAGGAAAAGTTTGATCAAATTGGGAGAAAGCTGCAAATCACGGGTTCAAATCCCGTCACGCCCGTACACGTAACTTTTCACTGTCCACTACGATGACGTCCTTTATCGCTTTAACCGCATCAAATGGTATAAAGATGTACTCGTCCTCCTTTCTGAACCCGCTTGTGTCAAGCTCCTCCGCAGGTTTAACCACGAGTTCTTTCAGCATACCCGTTCCTGCCTCTGCCACTATATTATGCAACGTGCCCATTTCACTACCCTCCGAGTCCACAACCCGTTTATTACTCAACTTCAATGCCGATATTTTTTGCATTTTTATTCCTCCTCTCCTCACACACACCTTCACGTTTTATGTATATCAACTTTTTCATTTTTCTTCCTCACTCCGTAATTTGTCACGGAGTTTTAAAAAATGCTTTCCCCATACTTTAACAAAAAGAGCTGGTTCGCCTCTCGTAACGCTAATCCTTTCTTCTTTTCCTATCGCCCTGTAAAACTGCCCATCTATGACCAACTCGGCGTCCTTCATCTCCAAGAGTTCCACACTTATCTCACTGTTTATATCCACGACTGTGGGCCGTGCGGAAAGTTTAAAAGGAGCAATAGGCACGATTATGGTTGCATTCACCTTTGGATCTACTATGGGTCCGCCCGCACTCATTGCATACGCAGTGCTTCCTGTGGGAGTTGCAAAAATAACACCGTCTGCTCGTAACCGCTCTAACTCCTCGCCGTCAATAAAGATAGCGAAGTGGAGCATCTTCCCGGGTTTCGATGTTATCACGACCACTTCGTTCATCGCATAAGGCATCTTCTCCCTTGCCCCGGTTATCGCTGCAGAAAGCCGCTCTTTACGCTCGACTTCAAACCCTTCTAATAAGCTCGTGAGTGTAGAAACGCTGTTTTCCGGCTGCACTTCTGCTAAAAAACCGATCGCACCCATGTTTATTCCTAATACCGGTGTGGGACTTTTTAATGCATGAAGTGTCCTTAGAATTGTGCCATCGCCGCCAATGCAGATCAGAAGATCCACATCCATCTCTTCTATCTTCATACCGTGCTTTTGGAGTTTATGTGCTATCGTTTCGTCGAATATAATCTCAACACGCTCCTCTATGGATTCAATCAGTTTATCTAATACTAATACATCCTTAGCTCTACCCTTGCATACGATCCCAACGCGTTTCGGCTGAATTAAGTTCATTCTTTATTCAGAGAGCCGGAATATCGCTTCAGCTAAATCACCCTTTGTCTCGGTTAATGCAGCTTTTGCTTCTGTCTCGCTGCAGCCTGCCTTTTCCATCACTATTTCCACATCCTCTTGAGATATACTCACCTCAGGCACAAGTTCAGATTCAGTCTTAGGGCGTTTTACCGGTGTGCCGGTTATTTGATACATCTTTGACCCCGGTGCGTCCATAACGGTAACGACGGCATCCTCAAAAACGAGTTCAGCATCCGCGGTTTTTATCACGACTTCTTCCACATCGCGTATCTCTTCTATGCTTATGCCCATTTGCTTCATTTGCTGGCTTAACTTCTTGGGATTCGTGCCTACTCCCTTTCTAAATCCACCGTGCATTTTTCTTTGCCTTTCCTTCCCTTTTTATTTTTTTAAAATAGCAATATCGTATGGTATGTATTGTATACTATAAGATATAAAGAATATTAGAAGCGGATTGCGTTTAGTTATCCGTGTTTCCGCTGTGAAAATGATAATAGAGCAGGACAGAGAGATAAGGGCCCGTGGTCTAGTTGGAATGACGTCGCCTTGACATGGCGGAGGTCATGCGTTCGAATCGCATCGGGCCCATTGTTTTTACACTTCAACCCCTCTTTTGAATGTAACAGAGCGTATCTGGCTTCGTATCATCCATCGATTGGCACTCCACCCAAATTTGCTCACTGCGTTCGCCAACTTCAGATAGACTCAAGACAAAGTCAAACGCAATCAGCGTCTAAACATTTTCAGGAAGCTTTTCAAGCAATTCCCGCCACAATTCAAGCGTCTCTTTCGCCTCCTGCTCATCTAATAGCTCTATTGCAAAACCCGCATGAACAATGACGTAGTCGCCTATGTTTACATCCACCAACGAGATGTCAATCTCACGAGCAACCCCCCCGAAATCTGCCTTTGCCTTTCTCCTTACCCCTTCTTCACTGCTGCTAATCTCCACCACTTTCGCTGGTATTGCCAAACACATCTTTCTTATCTCAACCTTTATCTTTGTTCCTTAAATGCCCAACAATAGCATTTTGTCCCGCAGAAATTCCGCCATCACCATTTGGTATCTTATCATGAGTTAAAAACTTTAATCCTTTCTCTTTTACCAACTCTTCAGCCATCCTGACAATCGGCACATCATATGAAACCCCGCCGGTTAGCCCGATATACGGAATGCCGGTACTACCACACGCATCTGCTGCAATCTCCACCATCTCCTTAATTAAAGCATAAACAAAGGAATATGCGATGTCCGCTTTATCCTTTTCCGTGCTTATCCGATACCCTGCCAATTGGTCAAACAACGGCAGTGTCATAACGATTTTACGATCCTTACGTTCGACAAACGTCTCAAATTCATACGTTGGCTCTCCACGCGCTAAATATCGTTCGAGCTTCATTGCTGGTTCACCATCGTATGTCATCCTTTGACAGATGCCAAGATAGCAGGACAATGCGTCCAACACCCTGCCGAAGCTGCTTGTTTTTGGTGCTTTCGCCAGAAGCTTTTCCATTACGTTTGCTTCCTTTTCATTCACGAACTGCACCGCATCTGCATCTCTGCCTAAAAGCGAAAAAATTGCAAACACTAACCTTCTCGGGTCTTTTATTGCCATTTCGCCGCCAATGAGCGGTATCCCCTCCAGTGACCCAACACGTTCAAACCTCGAATAGCGAGAGTGGAGGATTTCTCCACCCCATGCTTTCCTATCCACTCCGTATCCCGTTCCATCCAGGGCTAACGCAACTATTTCCTCCACACCCCTATCGAGCATCAATGAAGCTGCGTGCGCCCAATGATGCTGCACCTCAACCAGCGCAATTGAATAATCTTCCGACAGCGTTTTGCCATACTTCTTCGTGGGGTATCGTGGATGGATGTCTACGCCAATCGCATCAATCTCAGCCATACGTAGCCCTAAAAGTTTCATCATGTGCTCTGTACCGGATGCTAAAAATTCTACCGTTGGATAATGGAACGTGCTACCGATGTACTGACTGGTATAAAGAATACCCTCTTTTGAGATACTGGACGAGACGTTTTCTCCAGCGCCTAAGGACAAGATCCTATCATTATACGGGACTTTTATGGTTGTAGGGATGAAACCCCGTGATTTCCGCAAGAAGAATTTTTCCCGCTCATAGCACTGAACAACCGAATCGTCCAGCCTGTTCACTATTCTCCTATTGTGTAAGAGGAAGTAATCAGCGTTTAAATTGAAAGCCTCCTCATCACTGATGGCCATTGGTTCTCCAGAAACATTTGCAGAAGTCATTATAATCCCTTCTGACTGCAGATGACGGAACAGAACGTAATGGAGGCCAGAATATGGCAAATACACGCCAACAGTCCTTAATCCGGGTGAAATAGCCGATAAATCATCAGAAGACGATCTCTTATCTAAAAGCACAATAGGTCTGCGTGCGGAGGTCAGCAATTTTTCTTCGTCTTCGTCTAACTCCACATATTTCGCTACTGCATTCAAATCCCTGAACATCACTGCAAAAGGTTTTGCTGGTCTTCCGTATAACTCCCTTACCCTAGTCGCTTGATCAAATGTGCAAATAAGGTGCATGCCACCCCAACTCTTGGCTATTCCTATAGCGCCTTCATCAACTAACTGTGCAAAGGTCTCTATCGGGGTTTTCTCATCCATCACCACCCCTTTTCTGCCATAAAGCGTATATTTTGGACCGCACCGCGGACAAGAAGTTGTTTGCGCATGAAATCGTCTGTCCATCGGATTTCTGTATTCTGCAAGGCACTCTTCGCACATCTTGAACTCACGCATAGAGGTACTAACCCGATCATAAGGGACATTCTCAATGACAGAGAACCGGGCACCGCACGAGGTGCAATTAATAAACGGAAACAGATACCGGCGATTATTATTGTCAAATAATTCCTTTACACATTCCTCACATATCGCCGTATCCACCGGAGTAACAGAAGTCTTTTCACCCTCTGAGCTGTTTAATATCTTAAAATCATCATAGCCAACAAT
>JAUXGS010000053.1 GCA_030621945.1 Methanosarcinales archaeon
ACACCGATTTGGATGCAATGCAGATACCGAAAGGTGTAAAACTTCCTTTGAAGCGCTCTTTTCTAAAAATAGACCCGGAAAGTGTGATTTTATCCGCACTGAAAAGGGCAGAGGATGAAGATGGCGTTATTCTAAGATTCTACGAGACGAAGGGGAGAGAAACGGATACTGAAATAACTCTGTTCAGAGAGCCAAAGGTGGTCAAAGTGGTGAATATGCTGGAGAAAAAGGACGAAGAAGTGGCAAAAGAGCTGAAGCAGGAAGGTAAGAGAATAACATTGACGGTAAACCCCTTTGAGATAGTTACGTTGAAGGTGGAGTTCTGATACGTAGAATAGAAGAAGAAGCAGCTTTAATTCATGATTTAGGCTGCTCTGCAGTTGCATAGGTCTCGCTTTATACTGGCATAGATGCCAATGTAATAACTATTTCTAAATATATCTCACTGGCATCGAAAGAGGATATAGTCATTTTGTGCTTCCCAGAATGCAATATTACGGGCTATGTGCGTGATTTTAATACCGTTGATCAAAACAGAGTAAAGGAAACGTTGGATATTATTCAAGAACAAGTAATAAAGGATTCCGTGAACGTTATCGTGGGAGCACCCTACGTTGAACGTAAGAAACGATTTAATAGTGCGATTGTTCTGTTAGCGAACGGTGCGCGGTATATTTATCATAAGATCGATCTCGCTTCGTCTGGAGCAGCACATTTTAAAAGTGGTAAAAACCGTTGACTTTCCAGTTAGATGATGTTAATTTTGGCATTTAAATTTGCAGGGATCAGAATGATCCGATGCTCGCCGCCAAATATAAAACGTTGGGGGCGGATGCTATCTTTATCTTATCGGCACATTTTTATGAGCCAATCGAAGCGATACGGAAACTAAATAAAAATAGAGCTTTGCCGATTGCAAGAGCGGTTGAAAACAATCCGCTTTTTTCCCCTACAAAGCGAAGCGGATAAGCCTGAGGACCCAAAGCCATGAATATGCGTATATATATATTACATTCCGTTAGCGATCGATAACGTATTTATACATGTATTGTATAGTGATATTTAATCATGTTATCGTCAGAAAAGAAGATCCTATGCCTTTTGTTGAGAGAGGGGGAAGTACCGGTAGAAAAGCTAATAAAAATACTCAGGAACTTTAAAGAGTCTGAGGCGTCAGTAAGAACCTCTTTATCGAGATTAAAGAAGGGAGAATTTGTAGAAAGTAGAAAGAGCGGTAAAAAAGCGTCATATTCCCTTACTGACCTCGGAAAGGATACAATAACCTTAAAAGAATACAAGCTGCTCCTGCGTGAGAGGAACTGGGATGGTCTGTGGCACATCGTAACCTTTGACATACCTGAGAAATTCAGGTACAGCAGGGATATTTTGAGAAAGATGCTTCTTTCACTTGGTTATGGAACCCTCCATTCCTCTGTTATGATCTCCCCATACGATAGGGGAGAAGAGATAAAGGAGACGGTGAGTGAATACGGAATTGAAGATTATGTCGAATTTTTTACCGCAAAATACGAGAGTGACAAAGATATAAAGGATTTAGTGCCAAAAATATGGGACCTTAAGTGGTTGGAGAGGCAATACAAGAAATTTATCTCGACTTACAAGCCTGAATTGGAAGAACTAAAAAAGAAAGTGAAAGAAGGGGATGGTATAGACCCAAGCTATGCATTCTTGAAGGGAATTGAACTGAATGAATACTTTTCACGCATTATTTCTGTTGATCCTCATCTCCCATGGGAGCTCCTCCCAGAGGAGTGGATAGAATTTGAGGCAGAGCGAGTATGCGATGAATATCTGCAATTTTTGGATGATTTGGAGAAGGAAAAATGAGAGAAGGAGTTCTGGTAAAGCCTTATGAAAGATTGGAAAAAGAAGAGGTGGATAGGATACACGAAGCTTCCCTTTCCATTTTAGCGGATCCTGGGATACTAGTGCATAACGGAGAAGCGTCGAAGATATTCGAGGACAACGGAGCGGATGTTTCAGCACACGACGGTTATTGGCAAGTGAGTATTCCGGAGAGGCTTGTAGAGGAATGTGTAAAGAAAGCACCTTCAGTAATAAAATTAGGTGCAAGGAACAAAGAGAATGATCTGATTATAGACGGCAAAGAGCCACGGGTGCGATTTGGCACTGGTTCAGAGACAAACGTAATTTTAGATATGGATGTGGAGGATTTTGTAAGTAAGAAATCAGGAATTGCGAGGCAATTTCCGGTTTTCCAGCGGAGGCGAGGGACTGTTCAAGACCTCTGCCAGTCAGCGCATTTGTGCGAACTTTTGGAGAACGTGGATTTCTTTCTCCGAAACGTGAATATACAGGACGATGACATCACGGATGATAACAAAGACGTGAACAAGTTCTATGCTTCGTTGAACAATACGACGAAGCACGTGATGGCGGGATTGACGAATTTGGAAAAATTGGATGACGTAATAGAGATGGCAGAGCTTGTTTCTGGTGGCAGGAAAGAGCCGATAATATCTTTCATCGCTTGTGTAACTAAGAGTCCTCTGCAATTTGTCCGCGATAGCACGCAGAACTTGATAGAAATGACAAGGCGGAATTATCCGGTGGTGATCTCAGTCTCGCCCCAGGGAGGTTCCACAGCACCCATTCAAGAGGCTGGAACGGTTGCACAACAGAATGCGGAGATTTTAGCAGGGGTTGTGCTCAGCCAGTTAGTGCGTGAGGGGGCTCCGGTATTCTATGGCAGTAATCCGCTTCGCGTGCGGATGGATAACTTAGATAATATGTATGGAGCGCCGGAAACAAACCAATATTACATAGGCGGCGTTCAAATGGCTCGTTTCTACGGGATACCGTGCTATTCGGCTGCGGGCGTTGGAGATTCAAAATTTCCGGGAATAGAAGCTACGGCGGAAAAGATGATATCTCATCTATTTAGCTCACTCACCGGTGCTCAATACGTACATTACGCATTTGGATTGCTTGAAGGGACGAATACTCTCTCTTTCGAACAGCTTATACTGGATGACCTGCATGTAGGGTTTTGTAAATCAATGTTAAGGGAGCAGAATATAGAAGAGGAGTTGCGAGACAGTTTGGAAGAGATCAGAGAAGTAATGGGTACATCACACAAGATGTTCACTAGATATGCGAGGAAATATACGCGTTCGGGTGCGTTCATTCCATTCTATTCGTTTGGGGGGGACGGGAATGAAACTTTGATACGTGTGAGAGCGAGGAAAGAAGAACTACTTTCTACTCAGGTGGATGAGATTCCAGAGGATATAAAGAAAGAGCTATTCCCGAAATTTGACGTTTTGGAAAGGATAAGATGAGGAGGCGATAAAAATTTCAGAAGAACTATTTGCAAAGATAAAAGAGAACGTGATAAAAGGAAGGAGAAATAAGGAAGACGAGGACCTCGAAGGAGGAAGCGTTGGAGAACCGGGGGTGACGGAATTAGTAGAAGAGGCATTGAAGGGGAAAATTGAGCCTAAAAAGATAATAGAGAGTATTAACGATGCAATGGTAACGGTGGGCAAGAAATTCGAGACGGGTGAATACTTCGTTCCAGACATGCTGGCGTCGGCAGAAGCGGTATCTGTGGGTATAGATGTTTTAGAACCACACCTTTTGAAAGGCGGAAAAACGAAGGAGAAGTTTGTTGTTGCCACGGTAGAAGGTGACATACATGACATCGGGAAGAACATATTCGCGATGATGCTAAAAGGTGCAGGGTTCGATGTGATAGACCTGGGTACAGATGTCTCTGCGGATGAGATCGTTAAGACAGTAAAGAATGAGGACGCAGAGATTATAGGTATAGGACTTTCTGCTTTGCTTACCACGACGATGGGGAATATGGGTGTGGTAACAGAGAGATTAAGAGCGGAAACGCTGGAGAAAAACGTTTTAGTTGGTGGAGTAGCGGTTTCAAAGGAGTATGCGGATGAAATCGGTGCTATTTACTGTGATGATGCTTTTGAAGGCGTTGATAAAGCTAAGGAGTTGATAAAAAAGGGCTGATGGCAGTGGATGTGAAAGACGCGTATGATGATGCGATAAGAAGTGGAAGATATACGCATGGGAATGGGATGATAGGGAAATACGATAATGTAAGGGTCTTGTGGGAAGATGGGATAACGAGGTTTGCTGTGAAGCCGTGTATCCAGAGATTATTAAGGGAAAAGGATGAGGTAAGAGTGCTGGACATGGGGTGTGGATACGGAGACGGATATGAGTTGTTGAAGGGTATAAGAGAAAATGAAAGCACCAATTACGAGTATTTGATTCCCGATGGGGGTATAGAATATAAAGGTTTTGACATCAACGAGAGTTTTATAACGGAAGCAAGGGGAAGATATAAGGAGCATAAAAACATGTCTTTTGAAGTTGCAAGCTTCAGCAACGGTTTTCCCTTTAAAGACGATGAACCATATGATATTTACTTCACATCTTATGGCGCGATGTCGCACAATGGAAACGAAGAAAGTGTGAGGCTGTTAGCAGATGTCGCGGAGCACAGCAGTAATAATAATGGTAAGAGCGTTGTTATTTGCGATTGGCTGGGGAGATATTCTTATGAATGGCAGAGTTTATGGCAGGATAGGGAGGACCGGAATTCAGGAGAAGAAGATTGGGTAGATTACAGGATTTCGTATTTCGGTGACACGGATGTCGAGAGTTTCCCCATGAGGATGATGAGCAAGGAGGAAGTAGAAGCGGTGGTGAAAAGAGCGAATGAGATTTCATCAAGGAGAATAATAAGGATAGGAGGTTTCATTGACAGGTCTATTTTAGTTGGTAGACACATGGAGACTGGCGACTACAACAGATACTGTGTGCCAATACGGAGAATGGTGAACTCGCTGTTTGAGAGGGATGCCGTAACAGATTTAGAGCAACTGTTGATAGACTATCACAAGAAAGAGGGTGCTGGCTTCAACAGGTTGAACAGATTCTTTGAGGAGTTTTGTATGCGCTGGAATAGCGTGATAAGCTATACACACGAGTTGCTTTCTCCAGATAGTAGAGTAGCAAGCCCGTGCTCGGAAGCGGAAGAGAAGATAGAAGAAATCGTGGATAGCGAGGCGTGGGTGGAGACGAGCAACCCACGAGCTAACCTAATAGAGCCGCAACTTGGTTATTTGCTGAGAGAACTTGAAGTGGACTTGCAAGAGGGTGTTGGTGCTGCTCACGGCTTCATCGTCATACTGAATGTAAGTTGAGCGACACGTACCTACTTTAAAATTCTATAGATGTTTACTTAAAGCTACTGGATGTTTAGTAATTACTGAGGTGCTTATGCTGGTCATCAGTGAAAGGATTAATCAGTTAATAAAGAAAGTAGGAGAAGCGATAAAAGCACGAGATAAAACTTATGTTCAGGAATTTGCGAAGGAACAGATAGAGTGCGGAGCGGGTTGCTTAGACATCTACGTAGAAGATGCAGAAGGGATGAAATGGGTAATAGAGACGATAAAAGAGGTTATAGATGTCTGCATCTGTATAGACACAACGGAGACTGATATTTTAAAAGCTGCTCTTTCTGTATGCGATTGTGATAAGGATAAGACGATAGTTAACTCGATAGATTTAGGGAAGAGGTTGGAGCCTTTTTTAGAGCTGATAAGAGCGCATGGGTGTGAATGCGTGGCACTGGCAATAGATGAAAAGGCAGGAATCCCAGATTCCGCGGAGGGTAGATTAGAAGTATGCAAGAAGATTCTTGATGCGGCTTCAAAAGGAGGAATAGAGAAAGACAGGATATATTTCGACCCTCTGGTTTTGCCGGTATCGGTAAATAGCGAGAATGGATTGATAGCGCTGGAGACCTTAGAGTTATTGAAGCAAAAAGGGATGAAAACAACAATTGGGCTGACGAATATATCTCAAGACCTGCCAAATAGAGGTTTGTTAGAGGCTGCATATCTCGTTTCATGCCTCAGATATTTGGATGCAGTTATGCTGAACCCGCAGGCTAAGCAGGTGATGTCCATGTTGAAGGCAGGGGAAGCGGTTTTGGGAATGGATAAGCGTTGCCGTCATTACTTACGTGATTACAGGTGAAATAATGGCAAGAGAGATAAAGAAAGGCTTCTCGGGGGGGCAATACAAACCGCTCTCAGCCTATGATGTGGGAAGGATACACGAAACCGCGTTCAGGATTTTAGAAGAGATTGGTGTTCAGGTGGAGCTGAAAGAGGCGTTGGATATCTTCGAGCGTGGTGGAGCGAAAGTTGATCGTGGAGAGAAGATAGTGAAGATTTCCTCTGAGTTAGCAGAAGAGATGGTGGACTCAGCGCCTTCAAAGATTGTTTTAGGTGGTCGGGAGAAGGAAAACGATCTCGTGCTCGAGGACACGCGTGTACACATGGGAACCGGTGGTGCAGCACTGAATGTTATTGATATGGACAGCGGGAAAAAGAGAAAAGGGACACTCAGGGATATAGCAGATATAGCAAAGCTGACGGATGCCCTCGATAATATACACTTTTTCGTAAGACC
>JAUXGS010000058.1 GCA_030621945.1 Methanosarcinales archaeon
CGCTCTACAGCCTTCACGAGTTCTGATTGTTGGATTAGTGGGTGGCGTGTACACCTCTGATCCGCAAAAGGATGAGAACGCGCAATTCATTCCTACAATCGAGGTGGAAAAGTTCACTAGTATAGCGTCATACCTGGGAGAATCATATTCCGTTGACGTTACTGGGGGGATGGTAACAAAAGTCAAGGAGTTGATTGAGATTGCGAGGAGGGGTATTGAATGTGAAATTCTGAGTGGCGCGTCGGGTAATATAACGAAAGCATTGGCTGGGCAGAGGGGATTAGGGACAATTATAAAACCGGCCAACGCGGCTAAGAGATAAAGCTATAAAAAACATAATAAAAACACGGAAGATGGAGAAGAAGCTAACCTTAGCGGATTTAGCAAAGATATTGGAGCAGTATGATGTGGTAGAGTTGGAGGATATAACGATAAAGGGCGAAGTCGAATTAGAATTGGGTTCGTCAGCAGGTTTGGCACTCCCTCCTGCGCTCGCTCAAGCACTGCAGTCCTTGATGGGCGCTCGAGAGATGCCTGGAGCTTTTGAGGCGAAAAGGATAGAGGCGTTGCTACCTGCGACATTTAAGGTTGCAAAAGCCGAATGGACGGGAGAGATCGAAGAAGTTACCCTCGGTGCGACGTCGGCGGATGGCGGTACACGGGAGCGAACGGTAACAATAGGTGGCGAGAAATCATTGCCATTCTACAATTTCGACGCTCAAATGCCGTATCCACCGGTAATTTCCGTGGATTGCTTCGATATGCCTATTCCCTTAGCGAAAGCGGTGAGAGAATATTATGGGGATGTGATGGAAGATCCCGGGGAATGGGCGAAGAAGAACGTCCGCGAATTTGGTGCAGATATGGTCACCATTCATCTTATAAGCACAGACCCGACGATAAAGGATACGCCAGCAAGGGCAGCGGCAAAGACCGTAGAGGAAGTGCTGCAAGCGGTAAAGGTTCCTATTGTCATTGGCGGGTCAGGCAATCCGGATAAAGATCCTGAGGTGCTGGAGGCAGCAGCAGAGGCTGCGGAGGGTGAGCGATGTTTAATTGCATCGGCAAACCTGAACATGGATTACGAGCGAATAGCAAAAGCAGCACTGAAACATGGGCATGTTATCCTTTCGTGGACGCAGCTTGACATAAACGCACAGAAGACATTGAACCGGTATTTGTTCAAACTGGGTGTGCCGAGGGAAGATATAGTAATAGACCCCACAACAGCAGCACTTGGTTATGGTCTGGATTACGCATTCACGAATATAGAGCGGATGAGAATATCAGCATTAAAGGGCGATACCGATTTGGCGTTCCCAATCTCTTGTGGTATCACCAATGCGTGGGGGGCGAGGGAAGCGTGGATGAAGGATTCGCCCGGTAAAGAGGATTCAGATTGGGGTCCTGCGGCGTATAGAGGCCTGATGTATGAGATTATAACAGGCTTGACATTAGGACTCGCAGGCGGTGATATGTTTATGATGATGCACCCAAATGCTGCGAGTACAGTCAAGAAGGTAACACAGACGCTGTTCGGGGCGAAAGTAAAAGAGGATAAAGCTAAAAAAGTAGCGATAGAAGACTGGGTCACGTGGGATGCGGAGGTGGGAGCGTCAAAAAAATGAAACTAAGCAGCCCAATGGAGATCTGGAAGTATCTTCCAGGTACGAATTGTGGTGAGTGTGGTGAGAAAACGTGCCTGGCTTTCGCATCGCATCTGAAAGAGCGGAGTACGAGATTAGAGGAGTGCACACCACTCTTTGAAGACGAAAAATACGCGGATAAAGGGAAGCAGTTAGCGGAATTGTTAGCGCCTGAAATACGAGAAATAGAGATCGGGGTGGGTGCACGAGCGGCGAAAATAGGTGGTGAAGATGTCATGTACCGCCACGAACTCACGTTCTACAACCGAACAGCACTTGCTTATGATGTATGGGACACTATGGAAGAGGGTGAACTGAGAGAGCGGGTAAGTAGGATAACGAATTGGCGGAAATTTTACGTTGGCGAATTTCTGACCTTAGATGCGATTGCAGTTCGTTCCGTATCCGGCGATGCACAAACGTTTGCAGCATGTGTGAAGGCTGTGGCAGAAGAAACAGATTTACCGCTGGTGCTTTGTTCATTCGATGCGAAGGTACTGGAAGAAGGTTTAAAGGTGGTTCCGGATAAGAATCCACTGCTATACGCCGCGGACAAAACCAATTGGAAAGAAGTTCTGGAACTTGTTAAAAGCTATAAAGTTCCCGTTACGTTGTTCTCGCCAGACCTCGATATGCTCAATAGCCTTGCTTTGACGTTCTCTTCCGCAGGCGTAGAGGATATCGTATTGGACCCAGGGGTCTCTCCAGCAGGGGAGGGGCTTGCGGATACCTTCTCCAAGTTTGTACGGGTAAGGCGTGTGGGAATAGAAGAAGGGGATAAAGAAGTTGCCTATCCCTTGATGTCCGTGCCGATGACCGCATGGATGATTCATGGCGATGCGTTGGATGCTTCGTACTGGGAGGCTGTTCTTGCAGCCATGGGTATCATAAAATACGCAGATATAATGATTTTACACTCGATAGAGCCACATTCGTTGATCGCAGAGCGCACTCTTGTCGAAAATATATACACGGACCCGAGGCGTCCGGTAAGTGTAGAGCCAGGATTGAGGGAGGTAGGGACGCCAACGGGGCACTCACCTCTATTCCTAACTACTAATTTCGCGTTGACGTATTATACGGTGGAGAGTGACCTCAACTCTAACAAAATTGATTCCTATTTGATAGTGGTGGACAGTGAGGGGATAGGAGTAGAAGCAGCAGTTGCAGGCGAGCAACTCACTGCTGAGAGAATAAAAGAGACGCTGGAATCGTATGAAGCGGAAAATAAGGTGGAGCATAAGACGCTGGTAATTCCTGGCCTTGCAGCGAGACTCTCGGGTGAGACTGAAGATGTTACTAGCTGGAACGTGCTGGTCGGCCCGCGAGACAGTGGCAGGATCCCGGGCTGGATGGATGATAATTGGCCTCCTAAATAATGTGGCACGTTGGCACGAAAACCCCAATGAGTAAATACTACAAAATCCAAAGTAAATCCCAACTACCAACTCCCAAAAAAGAAACCACGAGATTCCACAAGATTAACAAATAAATTAAATGACGATACAAGATGCAGGATACATGATCAAGTTTGTGTGGAAAGAGAAACAAAGAGAATGTTTTTAGCCAAGGTTTTGACCGAAGGTAAAAAAGTTGTGTGAAAATCTGTGTGTTCTTGTGGTTAAAAGAAGGTGTAAAATTAGTAGTATTGGAATTTGGGCTTTTAAATGTGCAAAACAAATTATCCCTGAAAAATGACCTGGGCAGTATGGATAACAGGCTTACCCGGAAGTGGTAAAACAGTAATAGCACAGAAGGTAAGACATATTCTGGAAGAACGAGGCATCGTCAGTAGTAGCGTGAAAGTGCTTGAACTTGACGAGATACGACGATTTATTACGCCACAGCCGACCTATTCGGATGAGGAACGAGAGATTGTTTACGCATCACTAGTTTATATGGCGAAGCTTCTGGTGGAGAGCGGTACGCCCGTTATCATAGATGCAACTGCAAACAGAAGGAAATACCGGGAACGAGCGCGTGAGACCATACCAAATTTCGTTGAAGTGTACGTGAAGTGCTCTTTAGACACGTGCAGGGGAAGAGAAGGACGGAGGAAAGCGAAATATGCGCCTTCCGGTATTTATAATAAGGCAATGGATAAAGGAGCGACGGTGCCTGGTGTGAACGTGCCTTACGAGGAACCTACGAAGCCAGAGGTTGTGGTGAATAGCGAAACCATGAGTGTCAAAGCATGTGCGGAGAGGGTAGTGGCGTTTATACAGAAGTGGTACGAAAGGTAAAAGGGCTGCTATTTACTCACATCCGTCACGTTAAAAAATAAAGGTAAGAGGAGTGTTAATCACTCCCTCTTCTTTCTTATTGTTAGTACTGCGATTACCGAAAGCAATCCTACCAGTGCTGCTATTCCAATTGGCGTTAGTGCTGGTACATTTGCGGCTATAGGATTCCCTGGACCTCCTTGGTCAACGATTCTTCCATTTGCCGTTAAATCATCATCTCCCAGTCCACCATCGGTTATCTGTATCGTAATCACATTATCCCCATTGTCATCTCCTATGGGTATCTGATACCAGTGATCCACTGGAGTGTCAGGCGTTGGACCGTATTTCCAGTATTGTGTACCTACCGGAACCGGCTCGGGTAGCGTAAGTGTTACGTTCACTGTTGTGCCGTTTACCAGTCCGCATATCTTGAAGTCGAAGAAGCCGTGCGGGAACTCGAGCGGTGGTAGTGGTGTAGCCCCTGGTGGGAGTTCACTTGCACCTATCGCGTTGGGCCCCTCGCAGAAATTACCTGCAGTGGATTCAAACCTAACGATGCCAGTACCGGTTGCAGATTCTACCATACATGATACATTTATAGTCGCTGTATCATTGTCATAAACCCAATCTCCAGGCCCCGCGTCATACCGGCCTTTGGCAAACTGAGTGTTGTTATCCACACCCCACTTTACCACTGTGGCGTTGAACTCTATGATTATAGACTGACACGGCTCAAGTGTTAATTGCCCTTCGACAAAATCGTCTATTTTCCACTCCTTGCTGACCCTGAGGTCAATGGTGACTTCCTCCACTGAATAATTAGCTACTTCTCCGGTTTTTTTGTTACGTAACGTAATGTTGTCTCCAGCGCTGAGATTGCCATCTCCATCGTCAGTCCAGTTCTCTAAGTGATACCTGCATTTGCAACAGCAAACCTCGTTCCATTCTGTGCCACTCGGTGCGCTTAGGTTTACCGCTTCATAATCCTGCTCTGAATCAATGTACATTACCTCTTCAGTATCCGTATTATTTACCAAGAGAGTGTACGGCACATTGTCCACGTGATACGACGATAGCACACCAAAACCAGATAAATAAATTTGGTCACACGCGCTGACTCTGTTATCGTTATTGGTGTCTCCCCAACCCATTATTCCACGGTGATGATCCACATCTGGACAGAGTTCTGTGAAATTTTCCGACCCTGGATTATACGGATCCCACGAGAGATTATCGGGGTGCAGGACCTTGGGCTTGAATACGAAATCGCCTGAGAGTACTATTTCTCCTTCTCCTATCCCATGACTCGGAATCTTCAGCGTTGCGTTATCTGCGTACTCCAAGCTGCAATCCAGTATATCCCAGAATCTTATATCGCTTAGGTTGACCTCACCACTGTTGTGAATAGTGCAATTGAATCTCACGATGTCACTGACATTTGCATTTGGCACGTTAATCCATGTTTCATTTACCGGATCCAAAACCGTCTTGTTGACCTCTATGAATGCCGGTTCCCGAACGTACACAAAGTCGTCATCAAATGCCTGTGCGTGCGGCTCGGTCTCATTGCACCATGTCGATACATTCACACTATTAGTGTCATCGCCCGTCTCATTTTTCGTTGCATTCTACTCTATCGTGATATTCTGGCAATATTCAAGTAGAGTGTCGGAGAAGTACCAGTAGAGCCTATTGCCTACAGTCAGATTGGGTTCAAAAGGAGTCGCGGTTCCTACCGTGTAGTTCAAACCCGCGGACAGTGTGTCATTGACTATGAAATTCGTCAGGTTGCAAGTCTGGTTGTTGTTGTGCACCCAAATCTGGAATCGCACATCGTCTCCGACATCCGCTCTTATTGCATCTGCCCACTCCCCGACCTTGGAGTCAAAAACCGTCTTGTTTACCTCTACGGATGGCAGTTCCCGAACATCCACACAGTCATCATCAAAGAATTGAACGTGTGGGTCGGACTCATTGCACCATGCGGACGCATTCACACAATTCGTGTCAGCTCCTGCCTGCACTTTAGTTGCATTGAATTCTATCGTAAAGTTCTCACAGTACTCAAGTTTAGTGTCAGGAAAGTACCAGTAGAGCGTATTGCCCACAGTCTGATTAGGTTCAAAAGGTGTCGCACTGCCTGCCACGTATTGTAGACTCGCAGACAGCGTGTCATTGATTATGAAATTAGTCATGTTAAATTCAGGTTCCGCGTTATGTACCCAAATCTTAAATCGCACTTCATCACCGACATTCGCTCTGACTGCATCTTCCCAGCTCCCAGTATTTGTGTCAAAAGCGGTCTTCTCGGCATCTATCCCCACTTCGGGCACTTCCGGAACTTCTTTTAGCAATGTGAGCAGCGCCCATTCAGTCCCTAGAATTTGATTGCCACCAAGACCGCAA
>JAUXGS010000155.1 GCA_030621945.1 Methanosarcinales archaeon
CGGACAATTGAGAATACATAAAGAGGGCATTGCGTCCTTCCATGAGTTGTCAAAACTTGAGAAGGATGTATCGAAGAAGTTGATAGAAGGAATAGAAGGGATAAAAAGGGTTTTAGCGCGAAGAGAGTCTGGTGGAGAATATGTGCTATATACCGTGGGTTCAGAATTGAAAAGGCTGAAGAATCAGAAGATTGAAGGTGTTGATTTCAAGAGAACCACAACGAATAACATAGCAGAGATAGCAGAGGTATTGGGCATAGAAGCAGCTCGTAATGCGATAATAGAGGAGATGATAAACACGTTAAATGAGCAAGGGTTAGATGTGGATGCTCGCCATATAACATTAATTGCAGATGCAATGACGATGGATGGAGAGGTGAAGCAAATAGGAAGGCATGGTATAGCGGGGGAGAAAGTATCAGTTCTCTCAAGAGCCGCTTTTGAAGTCACCGTGGATAACCTCTTGGAGGCGGCGATACACGGGGAAACGGATGAGTTGAGAGGCGTTACAGAGAATGTGATTGTTGGCCAACCCATAAAATTAGGAACTGGCGCTGTAGAATTAGTGGTCGGGAAGTAAAACAAAAAACAAAAAGGCATGGGGCTAAGATAAAATAGGAGAAACAGGATGGCAAAGGCGAAAAAGAGCTCAGTTGAGCTTTCAGATGTGAATAGGGAATTACAAAAGGTTTTAAACAACGGTAAGGTACTAATGGGGTCTAAGGAGACGAGAAAAGCATTTATGAGAAATGAAGCAAAGATTATCATCCACGCTTCTAATTGCCCTGAGAAGATAAAAAGGGCGTTTGAAGATGCAGATACGGAGGAAAACGGGGAACTAACCATTTATGAATATCCGGCAAATAGCCTTGAACTTGGACTTGCATGTGGGAAACCGTATTCTATTGCTTCTTTATGTATTACTGATACGGGTGATTCAGAGATTTTACGGCTTCTGACCCCTAACGTTCACTCTAAAGAGAAAAGATTGAATGTCAATATGCGATAAGCGCAGGTGAGTAAAACTGACGGTAAAGTTAGACACTGAGGGAATAAGGTGCATAGGAATCTTTGAGAGTTCTACTGGTGCGGGAGTCAAGGATTGCATAGTGGATAAAGAAGCGAATAAGGTAATAATAGTGGTAAAAAAAGGGGACATGGGCTTGGCTATTGGTAAAGGCGGCACAAACATAAACAAGGTAAAAAAAATGCTACGAAAGGATATAGAGGTCGTGGAACATTCACCGGATCTAAAGGAATTTATAGAGAATTTGCTTCGCCCTGCTCTTGTGAAGAGTGTCGAACTGTTGAACAAAAATGACAAACAGTGTGCATACGTTGAGGTGCTCACAAAGCATAAGGGGATTGCAATAGGACGAGATGGAGAGCGAATAAAGAAGGTGAACTTGCTGGTTAAAAGAAATCTGGGTGTAGACACCGTGATAATAAAATAATGCACAAGGCACATCGAAAAATGCAAAACTTGTAAAACGTTTTATCAAGAAAAGTAAATTTTAGTTTAGTACAGTCAGTTCTTGTGGAGAAGAAGAGATGGGAAGAGGAATATACGCAGCGAGGAAGGTGAAAAATAGGAGGAAGGTGTTCAGATTGAAGAGCCCGGACTATGCACGGAGGGTGCTGAAATCCGCGAAGAAGGCGGACCCTTTGGAGGGCGCACACATGTCCAGGGCTATTGTCTTAGAGAAGGTAGGGATAGAGGCGAAGCAGCCGAATTCAGCAATAAGGAAATGTGTCCGTGTCCAGTTGATTAAGAATGGTAAGCAGGTGACTGCTTTTTGCCCTGGTGATGGTGCAATAAAGTTTATAGACGAGCATGACGAGGTGCTGATAGAAGGAATAGGTGGAAGAAAAGGCAGGTCGTATGGAGACCTCTCAGGAGTGCGGTTTAAGGTCGTGGCGGTAAACGATATTTCATTACAGGAATTAGTGAGAGGAAGAAAAGAGAAGACATTGAGGTGATGTTATAAGATGCAGATACAAATGCATTTCGATAAGATATTCGATAAATGGGACATTTCAGAGGTGGAGATAAAAGACATAGGCCTGGAGAAGCATATCAGTCTCCAGCCTGTGTCAGCACTGCATAGTGGAGGAAGACATGCGAAACAGCAGTTTGAGGAATCGCGGGTTTGCATTGTGGAGCTACTGATCAACAAACTAATGCGGTCGGAGAAGAACACGGGGAAGAAACTGAAAAACTACAAGAGTGTTAAAAACGCTTTTGATCTGATACATGAGTCTACGGGTATGAATCCACTGCAGGTGCTCATGGATGCAATCCAAAATGCAGGACCGTTAGAAGAGACAATTCGGTTGCGATTTGGAGGTATTTTAGTTCCCAAAGCCGTGGACGTGAGTTCACAACGGAGGATAGAGCAAGCGTTACGCTACATTACACAGGGAGCGCAGAAATGCGCTTTTAAGAGCAAGAGGAGCATAGAGCGATGCCTTGCTGATGAATTAATAGGAGCAGCTAAAAATGCGAAGTGCCACTCGATAAGCAAAAAAGAGGAGCGGGAAAGGATAGCACGAGCGGCGAGGTAAAGAGATTAGATTGGAGGGCTTGTTTTTAGATTTTGGCTGCAAGTGTTTATATAAGGGAAGAATATAGAGGTAATTACGTGGTGTGGAGGAATAAAGCGATCAAAAAGAAAGCGGTTGCTCTTTGCATCATAAAGTAAAAAGCGAAAGAAAGTATAAATGGAGGTTTTGTAAGAGATGGAATACAGTGGAGAAAGAAGGGGATTTAGTTCCCCTATAAACGTTGGTGAGACCTACGACGCGAAGATAGAGGACGTAGGAAGAGAAGGCGATGGAATAGCTCGAATAGAGGGATTTGTATGTTTCGTGCCCAACACGAAGAAAGGGGATGAGGTGAAGATACGAGTAACGAAGGTATCAAGGAGAGTCGCATTTGCAGAAGTAGTTACTGAGTGAGATATAATCGCGCTTATAAATGCTACATCTTCAAAGCTAAGCTATAGTTTTCCTATAGCTTTTCCTTTTTTATTTTTTAATTAACACTGTTTTGAAGGTTAACTGAGGAATTGCGAGGTAAACTTGCGATAAATTTTGGTTTCGGACTGCTCTTGCGTGCTGATGCGAAGCGTTAAAAGTTTAACTATCCTGGGGTCTTTTGATATAATCAGGGGAAGAATGATGGAAAATGAAAATTGCGTACAT
The DNA here is from genome assembly GCA_030621945.1 of Methanosarcinales archaeon. Classification (GTDB taxonomy): domain Archaea; phylum Halobacteriota; class Syntropharchaeia; order Alkanophagales; family Methanospirareceae; genus JACGMN01. The sequence continues at coordinate 3,205 of JAUXGS010000155.1, forward strand.
ATCGACTTATCTCCCTCAGCAATGTGGGATAGCTACTTATACGGATTATGTCATTCGGGCAATCCAAAAAGTAAGTCCCTTAGTGGACATTAAAGTAGTTGCCGAGAAGGGTGCGTCACCAGTCAAGCAGAAGGGATTTGAGGTGGTTCCCTGCTGGGATAGGAATGA
>JAUXGS010000088.1 GCA_030621945.1 Methanosarcinales archaeon
CCTGAAAAACCACTTTGTTATAAATGTTTCAAGAGTTGGAAAAAATATAATAATCGTGATTATAAGGAGAAATTTTGCCATGCTTGTGGAACTGAATATAGCAGTACTCTAGCAGAACCTATTTGCAATGCGTGTTATAAAAAGTTGTTTAAATGATGAACTCATTTCAAAAACCACTATCCATTCACCTCTATCGCCAGACCTCCAAGACCCGCGGATGCCACGCTTTTCTGAAGCGTGGGTGGTGATTTGGGCATTTTCTATCGGCAAACACTTCAGTCACTTTTTTTCTCAGTGCGAGTAGCCTCTGAATTGCTAACGACAGCCTTTTTAGATGGAAAAATCGGCACAATCGTTCCACGCTTGCACGCTTCTATACACAAACCACAACCGTTGCAAAGGTCATAATCAATTACGGCAAGGTTATTTTCGACTTTTATCGCCTCTCTTTCACATACCTTCTCACATTGCTTGCATGCAATACAGCCTTCCTCACATATCTTCGCTACTATCTTACCCTTATCCAGTGAATTGCACCTGACAAGCACTTTTGCATCGGCATCTATGTACCTCATCAAATCCCTCGGACACGCCTCCATGCACGCACCACACCCAATGCATTTCCTGGTGTCTACGAAATATTTGTAACCTCGCCTCTCAATTGCATCAAAAGTGCAGGCATGCACACAATCGCCGAACCCTAAACATGCGTATTCACATGCCCGGAATCCGCCCATGATGAGAGCTGCCGTGGCGCAAGTTTTTACGCCTTCGTACTCAAATTTGTCCACGGAGTCATAACTGCAAGCCACGAGTGCAATCTTCTTCTTTCCAAACTTTATGCCAAGAATACTACAAATTTTCAACCATGATTCCTCATCACATGCCTTACAATTATTGATTAGATGATGATCCTCAACCATGGCTTCCGCTAATATTCGGCATGCAGGAAAGCCACATGCACCACAATTACCACCCGGAAGTAACTCTGAAATTTTCTCCACTCGCGGATCCACAGGTACTTCAAGCTTCCTTGATGCATACGCTAAACCCACACCAAATACAATTCCTAATGCCCCTATTACAATTACTGCTTCTATCATCCTATTCTGTTACGACATTACATTACAATCTCATCCCGCTAAAAGCCATAAAAGCGAGCGCTAACAGTGCAGCGGAGACAAATGCGATTGGCAAATCCTGAAATGATTTCGGTACATTAGCAAATTCAAGCCGCTCTCTTATTCCTGACATCAAGAGCAATGCAAGCGTAAACCCGATCCCCGCTGAAAATCCATTTACCACGCTTCCAATAAAGGAATAGCCCTCTTCCACATTAAGTAAAGCAACCCCCATCACCGCGCAATTAGTAGTGATAAGCGGCAAATATATGCCCAGTACACCGTACAAATCGGGCTTATATCTCCTTATTACCATCTCTATAAGCTGCACAAAGGTTGCGATAACGAGTATGAAAATTACGATTTTCATAAATTCTATGTTGAATGGACGCAGTAGGTAAGTATAAATGGGCCATGTAATCGCGGACGCACACGTCATCACGAAGATCACCGCTAACCCCATTCCAATTGCACCGCTCGTCTTTCTTGATACGCCGAAGAAGGGGCATAAACCAAGGAATCTGGACAGGACAAAATTATTCACAAATATCGCACCTACGGCGATAACGAGCAAGTTCTCCATTTCTCTTCGCTACCTCCCCTCCTTTCTTATATCCTTATACTTGATCATAGCCATGATGACTGCGATCGTGAGAAAAGCACCGGGCGGCAGGGTCATCATCACAGAAGGAGATTGCGTAAAGGTTGGGACGATAGTACAATCAAATATAGCAATCTTTCCCGTGCTTAAAGTCTCCCTGCATATTGCAATGCCCACTATCCCAAGCGTAAAACCGATACTCATTCCAACCCCATCTAAGAAAGAGTGGAAAACGGACTTCCTGGATGCAAACGCCTCTGCCCTTCCCAATATTATACAATTCACCACTATCAGTGGGAGGTATATTCCGAGACGTTCATGAAGTTCGGGAGCATATCCGTGCATAATCAGGTCAACGAGGGTAACGAAAGAGGCGATAACCACGATAAAACAGGGAATCCTTACCTGAGAAGGAATCCAATGCTTGAAAAGAGAGATGATAACATTTGACCCTACCAGCACAAAAAAGACGCAAAGACCCATGCCCAAAGCATTATCTACCCGCGTGCTTACCGCAAGCACGGGACATAGTCCAAGCATGAGATAAAATATCGGATTCTGCTTAAACACTCCCTTTGTGAGTTCATCAAGTTTCATTCATCACCACCTCCGCCCTTTCACGAACAGTATCTGTTATCGCACGAGAACTTATGGTTGCGCCCGTGATCGCATCTATAACTCCTCCATCCTGCTTTAATCTTACGTCTTCTACCGGCTTACCACTGAACTGGCTCGTGAAATCAGGTTCTGCTATCATCGTCCCAAGTCCAGGCGTTTCTGACTGGCTGACAACATGAATACGGCTGATTGTGCCGTTTTTATACATGCCAACCATCGTTTTGATAGTGCCGCCATATCCCTTCCCCGTGGCAATAAAGGCGTATCCTATCTCCTCACCACTCACCGTTGCGATATAATAACCATTCATTTCAGTAAAATTAGCACCGGGGAAGATAATCGAAAGCGATTCGTTTGTTCTTTCCTGCTCCACCATCTCTATCTTCCCCTTTGTCAGATCATAGGAGGCGGTAAGTGCAGCACCAGATATGACACATATAATTATCAAAGGAATTGAGATTCCTAATATACGTTTCAATTCTTCCCCCATTTCTCACTCTCCCTTATTAGCCGAAGAGACAAAAAAACTTTTCCTTTTTACTCCGTACACTCGTGGTCTCACATGTCGGTCAATCAAAGGCGTAAAAGCATTCATCAATAGTATCGAGAAACATACGCCCTCTGGATACCCGCCAATCACTCTTATCAATACCACGATTATCCCGGCACCTACGCCAAATATAATCCGCCCGTTTCTCGTTATCGGCGTGGTGACGTAGTCAGTAGCCATGAAAAAAGCGCCGAGGAATAAGCCACCCGCAAGAATATGAAATAGCGGGTCCTGTCCGAGCGCAAACGCCAAAACCGCAACCGTTCCTATGTATGAAACCGGAATTCGCCAGTCAATGTATCGTTTCGCAATCAGGTATATACCACCTATAAGAAGTGCGATTGCGCTTGTCTCTCCAATGCTCCCGCTAACATTTCCAAGTGCGAGGTCCATATATGGTGTGGCGATATTCTGCATCTTCCATAATCCGAGCGGCGTTGCGGTGGTAATCGCATCGTAAGCGAGCGGCTTAGTCCACGTGATCATTGCTACGGGCCACGAAGCCATCAAAAACGCCCTCCCCACCAGTGCCGGATTGAATATGTTATGCCCCAGCCCGCCGAACGCGCATTTAGCAAAGGCAACGGCAAAAGCAGCTCCGATTGCCACCATCCACAGTGGAATCTTCGGCGGCAGACACAAAGCAAGCAAAAGACCTGTGATAATTACACCCGTGGGCGGCGGTAGACGTAAGTGCAAGATGTCATCCATACTTAACTCAATCTTGCCCGTCAACCTCATCGCGACATATTCCGTAAGCATCGCAGAAGAAATGCAGACAAGAATAACATACAGAGCGCGGATTCCGAAGAGATATATACCACATACAGTTGCAGGAATAAGAGCAATGGTTACAGCATAAAAAATCGTATCAATCGAAGCGTCGCTCCTTACATGTGGTGAATGTGATACAATTAACTCAGGCATTTTCACTCCTCTTTATCTCCTCCTTACCGTACGTGATAAGCTGGATGAGAGGTATCTTTGAAGGGCACACATAGGTGCAGCTTCCGCATTCCACACAGTCAAGGATATGATAATCCCTACAATCCTCAAACCGCTTCTTACGTGCGAGTTTTCCAAGCACCGTTGGCATAAGCCCGATTGGGCACGCTTCCACGCATGTCCCACAGTTTGTGCATTCTCGCTCTTCCGAGATCCTGGCCTTCTCTATGTCTAAAACAAGAACACACCTTATGCTCTTAATTACCGGCACGTCCTTGTATTGTGCAATACCCCGCATAGGACCTCCGTTTACGATTTTACCCTTTTCCCCCCGGAATCCACCACATTCTTCTATCAACTCGTGAAAGGATGTGCCGATTCTCACCAACAAATTCTTTGGATCCATTACATCTCCTGTTACCGTCACAACTCGTTCTATAAGTGGAATGCCGTCATATATTGCATCGTATATCGCCTTTGCCGTAGATACATTCTGAACTATCACACCTATATCGTGGGAGTAGCCACCGGAAGGTATCTCTCGGTTCAATATTGTCTTGATAAGGATTCTCTCCTCCCCCTGTGGATATTTAGTTTTCAAGGGGACGACCTTTATTTTCCCATCACCTTCCTTCTCCACTGCTGCCCTCATCCTCTCTATCGCATCCGCTTTATTGTCCTCGATCCCTATGAAGCCTCTATCCACCTCGAGCACTTTCATGATAACTTTCAACCCTTTCACGACCTTATCTGGCTGTTCCAGCATCAACCTGTGGTCTGAGGTCATGCAAGGCTCACATTCCGAGCCATTCAAAATAACCGTGTCTATCTCTTTCCCTTCTGGTGGACTTAGTTTTACATGTGTGGGAAACGCTTCGCCCCCGAGACCCACTATCCCTGCTTCTCTTATCCTTGCTAAGATTTCACGCTTTGACGCAGTCGCAGGGTCAATAGCTTCCATTTTCGCACTTTCATCCCTTCCATCGGATTCAATAATTATACCCTGAACCTCGCTGCCAATAGGAGATTGCTGTGTGCTGATCTCTTTCACCACACCGGATATGCTTGAGTGAACGGGAGCGGATACGAAAGAATCAGAATCTCCTATCTTCTGACCTGCTTTTACTTCATCTCCTTCTTTCACCAGAGGTTTACAAGGCGCTCCGACATGCTGTTGGAGTAGAATAATTACACCGGCAGGCAATTTAGCTTTTTCAATCGCTTTACTTGCGGTTATTTTTGAATCCGGCGGATGTATCCCACCGTGAAAACTATTGAACTTCGACATCAAACCACTTGTTGAATGTATTTAAATAAAC
>JAUXGS010000036.1 GCA_030621945.1 Methanosarcinales archaeon
CCAAAAAGATAATGCTGCCGAACTTCTTGATGATATTGCCGCCGCTCGAAACACGCTACGCGCTTTATCTGAAATGCAGAAAGTACCCTTCGATGCTTTAATCGTAATCGAAAAAGAGAAATGACAAAACGAAAATCCGAAGAATGGAACAACCGCGAGATTTGGTTTATGCTTACATATTGTATCCTGTGTTTCATATCCGGCGTAATTCTACTCTTTTATTTTGATGTGTTGATTGGGCTCGGAGTTGTTCTTATATCTGCGATATTTCTCATCCCATCACTGATAGAAGCAAAGAAAAAGGTTGGAAACTATCTAAAAGAGCGAAGAGCGGAAAAACTCAGACGAATCAGGGAAACATTCATCGTTGGTGGAACGCCACAAAAACATCATAAAAAGAAGAAGCAACGTGAACATGTTAAATGCCCTACAATTGACGACTTCATCTCAAAAGGTACGGCAATGCGCGAATTGGGATTGTTCTACGAGAAGAAAAGTAAAAAAGTTACAATTATGAAAATGAGAGAACAGATAAAACCATCTGCACCGAGTAGAACATACAGGCAGCTAAATGGATTGTTTGATGCACTGAACTATCGCAAACGAATCAGAATCGCACATCAAGCTAATATCGGTTCAGGGCATCACGGTGATAGTATCAGGAAAATGGTGGAGACAGAAGCTAAACGCAGGGGTGTTTCTATTTCGGTAAGAATGAAGGGGGGAGATTTAATAATAGAGAGATGACGAAAAGAGAACTGATGTGGATGTTGCTGACTAATATTGTCATGTTTGCAGGCGGATGTTATCATGTTTGCAGGCGGATGGTATATCGGCGTGATGTAACAAGCAGCCTTCATTGGTTATGCGATTTTCGTCATGCGTTGCTACATGCGGAAATTTGGTTTGTGTCTGTCTTCGACAGTGCTCTCGCAATTCTCGGGTGGCGGGAATCTAACATTCATCGATTTTTGAGCCGTAGTCTGTCAGATTATTTTTATGATTTTAAAGCCACCCGAAAATCCTCAAACTAAATTTCCTTACGTCCTGCTTGCTCTGCGTTATTCGTTATGGTTACTTACCTTTTGGGTATCCCCGGTAAAGCTTTGAAATATCAGAACAGGGGATTTTAGACAAAGTTTTACTCGCGGTCGTAACAATCGGCGCACGATCAAATAAAATTTTATTTAGGATTAATGTGAGAAAATGAACTTGCGATGGGAAGGGATTCGCAAGCGAGGAACGCAAGAGAACTTGTGGAGAAAACCAAGTGATAAAGTAAGCGAAAGCAACCTTAAATCGAAGAAAGGTAACCAATAGTTGAGGGAGCCTGCCAAAAGGACAATGAATAAGGGTAGTAAAGCAAGAGAGAGACGCACAGGGATAGTTTTTTTTTCAGTATTACTAAAATGTCTTAGTCTAATAGTATGCTCCTTGTAGATGATACATAACCGGTTTAATCCCGGTAAGGAGCTATGAAAAAGAGGTGTAAAACATGAATAAAAAAGGAATGGTTGGAATGGAAAAGAGCGAAAAGTATAAGAAAAAGTTTTTGATACGAATGGACGCGCAGTGGTGGATTGAAGGATATTCAGAGGTGGAAGCAATACAACACCTTGTAAATGTCATATACAGGGATAAATTCCTTGATGAGCACCATCCGGCGTTTAGATGTATTGGTGAAAAAGGAATAGAGGGGTAAAAAGGAGGAGAAAAAATGAGTGAAGAAGAAGAGTTTTTTGGAATGGAAAAGGTAGATACATATTTCGGAACGTGGGATGGTAAAGGGGATTGGGATGTATACACAGGAGAGAAAAAATGAGTGATAAAATAGACATAATATTTGAGAGTATGCCAGAGAGTACAACATTTAACGGCGACAATACACAGATAACGTGGACAGAGTTAAGAGGGCAGTTGATAGAGCGACTACTTAAATTAACACCTATATTGCATGAGCAAGGGATAAGAAAAATAGAGGTAGGCAGTATAATGTGGTTTTATCGGAGAAACAGAACACGAGGGCGGTTTTTAGAATTGAACACCATGTTTACGGCGAGGTTGTTAAAGAGGTGATAAAAATGGAACTAACTAAAAAATCAAAAGAAGAGTTTGTTAGGAGATATAACGGGTACGGCGTGGTATTCCTAAGAACCGGCGATAAGGAAATAACAGAAATAGAAATCTACCGCGACAGAAAAGGCAGATTCCGTACCATAAACGGAACGCTACTAACGGAGCGGCTAAATGAGTTGGAGAAGACATTAGTGGAGGAAGATTAAAATGGGAAAAGAAGAAAAGCATGATATAGGGGTGTTTATCTGTGTAGTTTGTGTATGGTTAGGGATAACAATAACGGGGGTATTTTAGAATGACGAAAGAAGAGTTAAACAGGCACTTATATAATTTGTGGAGCTTGAGCGGAGGGAAAATTGGAAAGAAGCCACCGGAAAAAGAAATGGAAAAATGGAGGTGAGAAAATGAAGAGGAAAAAAATAACACAAAAGGAATGGAACGAAACGCCCAAAGATTATAAGAGCGTAATAAACGGCAAACCTTATAAATTGTTCTTAGAAGAAAAGCGAGGGACTGTTTTAACGCCTGTTGTAATAGTAGGTTAATTTGTGCAACCGGATTTAATCCCGGCACTTCATATTTTTAGACAAGAAAAGACGAGAGGTAAGAACCAAAAGACCGAAAGTCAAGTATAGGGGTAAGTACAATATAGTATTAGGTGAAAAGATGCAAAACAATAAAAAAAAGGAAGGGGAAAAGGGCGAAGAAGAAGGAGTAAGAAAAACGATAAGCTTTGAGGAAAAAGCAAAAGAGATAATAGAGGAGTACAGAAGAAAGAAAAAGGTGATACCGACTTTCACTAAAGCGGTAAATGAAATAATAGTAAAATCTAAATAAATGAAAAGAGAAGAACTTTGCGGGTTCTTCTCAAATATCGATGGAGGTAAACAAATGCGACCATCAAAAGAAAATAGGATTTTGAAGTATAAAAAGGTTTCGGAATTTGGCGAATCCGGGACACTTAGTAGAAACGCCGCGAATGTAGAGCCCGATATATTAGACTATGTGAGAAAACAGATGCACCGAGCTACAGCAACATGCGAGGTTATAGGGGCAGCAATACTGTTCCAAGAAGAGATGCATAGGGAGATGTCAATAATTGAAGAGCAATTGATGAACAAAGCGGGCTTTGAGGAAGAAGAAGGATTTGGGGTGAGGTGGTAATGATGAACAAAACAGACGAAGGCTGGAGAATAGAAACGAGAAAAGGGAGAATAGAAGGCGGTGGCAGATATGAAACAACGGAAAAGGTAAGGGTGTTGAGTAAAGAGAATGGAAGGCGAGTAATAGAGGCGATAGTAATAGCCGATATGGATATAGACCGCTCAGGGAACAAAAGCGTAGATAGAGGAAAAGGCTATCATTACATAGCTTTAATGGAAGGTGAGGAGCAGCTATCGTTCGCAAACAACTTTACAAAGGCGGGTTTAGGCTGGAGGGTCTTATCTAAGAACTGCCTTTCCTTCGTTCAAGACGTGAAAACGAAGAAAGAAGCTATCGAGTTACTGCCAGCAGCAGCTAAGGTGGTGAGCATGTAAGATGACAACAAAGAAAGATTGCATAGTAAGAGCAGCCAGAGAACTCAATGATAGACACACCGCGCAGAAGATAGCAGATAGAGCGGAGGAAGTTGACTACAGAGGTTACGAAGCTATGTTAAGAGAAGGCAAGGCACTGTTTGCGAAAGACCTCGAAGAAATTCAGGAGGGGAGAGCGTAAGATGCCAATAACAATATTTCTGAATGACAAAGATTTGGACAAATATCCCAGTCTTCATAGCTCAATGATAGAGGAACTCGAAGACGACCTCGCGAAGCTTCTCAATAAAACGTTTGTTGATTTCATTATTGTGAATAGCTATACAGGCAATACAATAAGGGACGTACCAAAGAAGGAGGGGAGCAAATAAAATGTTTTGTATAAACGTATTGGTACCCGTGGAACTCGAGGACGGCGGGTTGTATAACACAATGGAAGAAGCAGAAGAGGAGAAAGCGCATTTAGACGGTATGGATGCAGGTAACATATACGAAATAGAGGAGGTGAAATAAAATGGCAACAGAACCACAATTAGCAGCACTTAGAAACTGGTTAAAACAAGAGATGCCGAAAGGTGAAGCAGTTTGCGAGATGCCAGGCGAAGTATGCTCTGACGCATTGAGCCGACTACATGAGGCAAGCGAGAAATTCAAGGAAGATAAGAAAACAAATTACGGGCTCGCACTGAAAACGAAGAAAGAGATCGTTAAAGAACTCCAGGAACAAGGATGGATAGGTGTACCGATTAGCGAGGGCGAGGAAAAAGAAAAGAAGGTGGAGAAAGCATCGGAATTGCCAAAGAAACCAGATGAAAAAGAGGTGTTCGGAGATAGGGCACAGGCAGAGGCGGAGAAGATAAGAGATGAGCAAGGATTGACACAGGTAGCACCGGAGCAAGAGATGGTGACGATAACAATAACGCAGGAACTGCCGACATCCCTGGGAACGGACGGTAAAACATACGAGTTAAAACCGGGACTTGTAAGAATACCAAAAGAAAACGCAGAGGCACTGATAAAAAGAGGAGCGGCGACAAAGGAGGGAGAAGAACCACCACAACAGCCAAAAGTCACGGAGCTAATCGCGAAATTTGTTGACATCTTAGCGCAGGTAAGCGAGGTGGTTAGAAATGAGGATAGAATACCAAAACAGGAGAAGGGATACGCAACGAACTGGGCTGCAAATGCAGTTAAAGATGCGTTGGAAAAAGAAGGAAAAGACGAAGAGGAGGTCGGGTGCTAAATGATAGGCAAACGCGAAAAGGAAAGGAGAGTAAAATATCTCAAAACAAAAGCAGTAGTGTTAAAAAGCCTCGTTTTAGATCTTAAGAAAAGCACGGGGATAGACATGAGCGAAGAAATAATCGGGTTCTTTGAGGATAGGTTTAAGGAGGCGAAAAAATAAGATGGAAGCCATAGTATACCACCGCGAGCAAGTGATTAAAATAAGATACGTAGGTGTCAGCGAATTAGACAAGCTCTTGAAAGCGTTATCAACCGTGCCGGGGTTAGAGGTGGATGATAGAGGATACAAGGGGTGAGAAAAGAAGATGGCAACAACAGAATATGATAGGTTAGTACGATTGCTTCATGCTGAAGGATACGGGTGGAGAAGAGCGCAAGAGGAAGCAGATGAGAGTATAGAAAGGTTAGGATTGTAAAAAGGTAAAAAAGGAGGAGAAAAGAATAATGAACGAAAACTGGGATGAAGTAATGAAACTTGCAGAGAAATACGGGTTTATACGTTTCGCCCATGCTGGTACAGCGTTGCTAAGCATAGAGGAGATAGACAAATGAGCGAAGGAGATAATCTGAAAAAGGAAAAATGAAAGCAATAAACCAGCGAGCTAAAAAGGTTATGGATAAGCTCACGGAAGGGGTAGATGCCGAAGCAAGCGAGAGCAAGAAGATAGATAATACCGGAGGAACATTTATGATGGTGCACATAGAACATGTAACTAAATGCAACCTCGGAGCAATCTATTCAGTAGCCCACTACTATAAGCAAAACGGCGACATGATGCGTGACCCGGACATGGAATTCATTAAGGGCGGTGATGGGGAATACTACCCCATCTCATTCTGGCAAGATGCACCACTAAAACGAGATGAAGTAGTGGCATGGAAAGGCAGCACGGTAGTAGGGTACAACGAAAGGGGACAAGCGGAACTGGTAACATTTGCTAATACCTGGATGAAAAACATAAAAGAGCAGCAGGGGCTGGTGATATAAATGCAAGTTAGATTTTGGGGCGGGACAAAAAAGAATGTAACAAACAGAGAAGAAGCGGTGCGAGTTTTAAAATCAGGGCTCCAACCGTGGATGCAGAAAGGCGATAAAGTAGTATTCTACAAAAGACCCGGCGCAAAGTTTCCCACGCATGCGGTTGTAATTAACGAACTCGGAGAAGAGACTGATGCGTGGGCTACAATCACGGAGGCAATCTAAATGCAAGCCTCTATTTTTTCTTTTATCACGCGCCAGGAACATCAATTCAAACAACTGCCGCAGTGTATAGCCTGCCAGCAGCGATATACCGAAAAGGAGTTCATAGCACTGACGCAGAACGGGCATAACATCATCTGGAACATCAACTATGCAATATGCAAACAGTGCAGCGGTGAAGTGCAGGGGTGGGTAAAATGAACGAAAAAAGGATATTTCAACCAAGAAGAACAGATGATTTGGTTGAACGAGCAAGACCGTGGATAGGAAAAGTCGTAACTGTTGAAAGCTGGCATAGTAACACAGCAATGCGAGACAAATATCCTAACGATGAGTGGGTTGGTTATATCTTGGAATTTCATGGAGATATTCCTGAAAGCGAATTGTTGGAGGTTGATCCAAAGAATAGGAGGCGAAACTGAAATGAACACAATAACCCGCGAAGAGCTAATGCAACCTTTTACATGCACCTGCGGTAAATGCGGCGGCGAAGCATACATCATTCCCGCACTCGGTAAGCACGGCACTTGCGTTTGTTCTGTGTGCACTTTCGGTGTGGATAAGTTGAATCCTAAAGAGATGGAAGTGAGGATAGTGGAAACGCTAAGAGAAAAGGAGCGGATGAAAGGGTTAGGCAGGTGGTTGAGATGATCGTTAAAATCGATGGAGCACCAAGACATGATATAGATTGCGGACACTGCATTCACTTCAATCCCGAAACGGAAGTATGCAACATAGCACATCAATCTGATGAAAAGACATCCCCATTTTGTGGTCAGATATGCGGATATTTTAAATTTCGAGAAGGGGGAGAGAAATGGATATAGCAGAACTCAGGAAGCGAGCAATGCGCAGCCCCCAAACATTGACTAAGAAAGAATGGAATGCCATCTTCACCGAAGTCGGATTCACCATGCCGAAACAGAGCTTCTCTGATGATACAACAAATGTCAGGCCAAAGCAGAAGAAAGTTGAAAAAGACTGGTGGTAAAAACAAAAAATAGCGTGTACGCGGAATGTGTGAATGCGTGAAAATTTCGATCAGCACAGACGGCGAAGCCGACCAGCCAAAAATTTTGGCGACGCCAAGTAGCTTCTTGCTTTTAGCCCGCGTGCGAAAACCCACCGGTGGCACAAAAGCCAACAAGGTGGCATTGGTAGATAACCAGCGGCACCCGCAAAAAAGCCCAATTGTAATAAGCCCATGGGTGCACGCCCAATGCCCGGTATGCCCCGGTATGCCCCGGTGGGGTGGTGGCGTTGCGGGGTGGGAGACAGAAAAAGCAAAAGTAGCAAAGTAGTTCCGTAGTGTAGTTGGTCAAGCATACTGGTCCTTGGAACCAGTGACGCAGGTTCGAATCCTGCCGGAACTATCCCACTTTTTAGCATCCATCCACCGGTTCCCTTTTTCGCTTCACTCACCCACAAGCCCCAACAATATCGGGATGCCCTTTTTTGCCGTCCCACCCATTACGATACCAATTATAATGTCAGTACACCGATGTCAGCAAGCTGCCATCGGCTCCCCTCTAACTACAACTGCTATTTGTGATATTGTTGCCTGCCCCTACTTTAAACATGCCGCCTACGCTAACTTTTGGGGTGGTGCCGATAAATAGTATCCACTTGCCTATTATGTTGCTGCTGTGGGTGTCTCTTGTGGTTCTTGTGATGCTTTTTAGTGTTTTGCTTTTGCATTTTAGTAATATTTTTTTAGGGAAGCATCTTCCCTTACCCCTTCCGGTTGACATCGAATTAAAACAGCGCTTCGCATACGCTACGCTTATTTGTCCCTCAAC
>JAUXGS010000223.1 GCA_030621945.1 Methanosarcinales archaeon
AGATTGAGATAATAGGAGAAGCTACGAAGCGGTTATCCCAAGAATTCAGGGAAAAATATCCCGACATACCCTGGAGAAAGATGGCAGGGATGAGAGATAAGTTGATACATGATTACTTTGGTGTGGATATAGATGCAGTCTGGGACACCGTAGAATAAGATATTCCCTCCTTGAAGAACCAAATAAAGGGGCTTATTTGAAAGGCGGAAAAATTTCTAAATCTCCTTGATCATGCAACACCTCAACAATCTTCACTCCTACCCCCACGGCAAGAACTTCCAGATCGCAAGGCTTCCCGCGAATAGAGTTGTGATGAGCATTATTTGTTTCAACTTCTCAGGATCCACGAACTTCAAAACATACGTCCCCACGACGTAAGAGCAAATGAGGAACGGAACGGAATAAACGAGCAGTTTTAATAAATTCGTAGTTACATAACCTGAAATCGAGAATGAAGCTAAAGTAACAAAATCTATCACTATCAAGTAGGTAATCAGAGTCCTTCGTATAAATGTGGCATCGTAGCCCTGATTCACCAACCCCAGCACGATTTGTGGGCCATTTATTCCTGTTAAGACGCCCATAGAACCGCTTAGAAAGCCAAGCGTAGTAAAAAGTGATTTTTCCTTTTCGGTTCTGAAAGTTATATTCAGGAGAAAGAGGATGGAAAAAGTCAAAACACTTACTCCTATAATAAGTCCCACCAGTCGTTGCGATAACAACCCAAACAGAAATATTCCCGTGATGATGCCTGAGAAACCACCGACAAAAATGTGCTTAACCTCAAAATTGAGTTTCTCTTTAACGATAAATATTATACCCATAGCACTCTCCAGGAGTATAACAAAAACAACCGCATGCTTCGGTTCCAAAAGGAGCGCAAGGAGAGGTGCGATGAGCATCGTAGAACCGAAGCCGGTAATAACCCGCACGGTAAATCCGAAAAAGACAAGTAAACCTATCAAGAGGTAAAAGTAAAAGTCCCACATTTCGGTTCTATCTATCAGTAAGTATTCTTTAGTATCTTATTTCAGAAAATGCGCATGCAATCCGACAATAGTGATTCTGCTATTCATCCTCGCAACTCCTTCATCTTCTGTATGCTTCGCGCTATGTAATGTGGTGCAGCTATATCCCCACGGTTCCACAACGCGCCGTCTATGTTCCTGACACCGTCCAGCGATATTTCTCGCGCTTCTTCTATAGTATCTCCAAGGCCCACGGTGCAAACCGTTCGTGACCCGAGCGCATAAGTACCCCCGTTCTCTCGCAACTCCATAGAGCCAGGATAGACCCTCAAATTATCGCCGTAGGTCTCTTTCAACGCGTACACACCACTCAAATCCACTTTCCTATCTCCACTATAGCTCTTTCGGTAATCGCCATAGTCCATTGGCACGGCGTACGTCACCACCGTCGCTTTATTCACGCATTCTACAGTCGAAAGCGTACCTTCGATCATGCGGAAGCAGACGTCCACAAAATCGTCCTTCAGCACGGGCATGACGTTCATTATCTCCGGGTCGCCTGGCCGACTATTGATCTCCAGTATCTTTGCACCTTCGCGCGTATGCATAAAGGCAACGTAAAACGGGATACCTCGCAGTCCTTGATTCTCTCCATTACCCTTCAATTCGTTAAATATCCTCTGAACCAGCTTCTCCTCCTCTTCTCTATCTCGTTTGGTAACAAACGGCAGCCAATCTTCTCTATCCATATAAGAGCCCATACCGCCTGTGTTAGGGCCCATATCAAAATCAAAAGCGCGTTTGTAATCCCGCGTGTCCGGCAGAGCGGAGATTCTTTTACCGTCACAGAACGCCTGGAAACTCGACTCTTCCCCCTCTACTTTCTCCTCAACGAGCACATC
>JAUXGS010000181.1 GCA_030621945.1 Methanosarcinales archaeon
AGGCGAAGCTTAAGGTAGGACAGCCGGGCGATATTTACGAGCAGGAGGCGGATAGGGTGGCAGATGCGGTGATGCGGATGCCGGAGCTCGAGGTGAAGCGGCAGCCGGAAGAAGAAGACGAACCTCTTCAGGCAAAAGAGGTTCACGGCCAGATCTCGGACGTTACACCTGATCTGGAACCCCGCATCAACGCCACCAGGAGCGGTGGTCAGCTTCTCCCTGCACCCACCCGTACCTTTTTTGAACAACGCTTTGGCTATGACTTCAGCCAGGTGCGAGTACACACGGACGCACAGGCGGCCCACTCGACACGGGCTTTGAACGCACGAGCTTACACTTTGGGACACAATGTGGTCTTCGGAGCGGGGCAGTATGCGCCGTCAGCGGCAGCAGGACGATGGTTGTTATCACATGAATTGACGCATGTAATCCAGCAGGGTAAAGCACCTCGCTTATCCAAAGGAGTTCGCAATCAGCACCATGACAGAGTGCAAGAAAGTTCTGTCCGCGGAGAACCGCTTTCGAGCCTTTCCCGAGAAAACGAAAATCTCTTTGGTTACGTTATTTCAAGTCCTTCAGCGCCTTCGAATATGATTCACCGTGTTGTATGGTATCCCCATATAGATACAGGCAGAGATACGCGCCCATGGGGAAGCGGACCCAACGGTGATGTCCTCGAAGCGGCGACCGATGGCGGAACTACCATAAATATATGGAGACCACATGATGGGACCACCTACTGGTGCCATGGCTACACTTTCGGCGGATCAACAGCTCGAGGCGGCCCATACTCTACATGGGGGCAGTCCGTACCGACTATACTGAGCGATGATGGTTGGCAGCGGGTACACTCTTGTGTGGCTAGCGTGGGAGACATCGTGGTCCTTTACAGCGGCACAGTAGCGCATTCTGGCATTATCCGATCGGTCTCTGCACCAAACGGTCAAATAGATGAAGCAGCAAGCACACTCGAATCCAAATGGGGGCAGGGGGCGCTTAACACGAGTTCATGGCTCAGAAATGCAAGACAGTATGGAAATTATCGATGCTTCTCAAAAAGCCCTGCCTATGGACCTTGTGCTGGGGACGGCGCGCATGAAAGGTCTTGAATTGCCACGCGATTATGAGAACTGCCTTTGTCCTTCTTATTGTCCTGATGAGCGTGGACAACTTTAGCTATTATGTCATAGGGGGTCGAAGCGGCATGACTATACGTAGCAGCAGTTTGTATAAGGATCTGAATGCGGATTTACGTGACTCCATGTACTGTGCGATGACCTACCTCAAACGATGCGGAGGACCACCCATTATTGGCCCTCTGGATGATTTGGCTAATCTGCGGGCAAATCGCCAGCTAATGCTGGAATGGCTGATAGAACAGCAGGATAAGGATAAGATCGTGAGAGAATATGCCAAGTACAAGAAGCTATGGAGTCCCGTATTTCTGGATTAGTTCGTAGGCAGTCCAGCACGCTCGTAACTTGTAGCCACGCTCTGTATACTGGAACTGTAACAAGCAACAACGTGTAAATGACAAGATAGCCAAAGTTATACAGGAACGTAATTCGCAGCCCAATATACAAACATGGAAGAAAGTCGAAGGATCGGATGTTCCAGGTATTCCTCAGGTGCTATATATCCTTTAAATGCTGCTAAATAACTGTGCCCACTAAAAGGACATCCAGAAAAGCGATATTTACCCTGGGTAAATGTGTATATCGGCGTATGTTAGCAAAAGATGACGTTCTACTGAGTCCAAGTGTAAAATCTGTAAAATCTTCTTTAGCGCTCTGATCGAAAAGTTTTAAATAGTGCACGTATTTATCTTATTTAATTAATAGGCGGTCGGCATGAAATCGGTTGTAATAGAGAAGTTTCCATTATTTGAGAAGTATGAAGAGAAGGAGAAATTTTTTACGGTACTGGGACTGCTATTTACGAGGCAAATAACGCTTGCAAAGGCGGCGGAACTTCTTGAAATGACAAGGGGCGATTTCTCCAGAGTGCTTAAACTTATGGGTCTTGAATATTCGTATTTGAGCGAAGAAGAGATTGAACTAGAAAAGAAAATATCAGAGACATTATGATTGCTGTATCCAATACATCTCCCTTGATAGCTCTATCTAAGATTGGCTATGTCGTTTACCTCCGGGAGCTTTTTGAAAGGGTCTACATTCCTAAAGGTGTGGAATTGGAGACCTCTAAGAAGGATGATGACGTTTGGGATGCTACCGAGAAGCAGATTAATCCGTTGATTTCTGGATTTCAGAAGATTTATTTTCAAGAGTATGTTTTTAGTAACAGAGTTGGCAGTTTTTGTCTGAGTTTTTTGTGGTTGAAACAATTGACGTTAACCAATCTGGAAATCGACTAAATTCTTGCTCTACACCACCCCCAATTTGGCTTTTATTATCTCTATCTTGCGCTCTATCCGGTTGAATCACTCTTCCATGAACGATTTTAAGTCTTCTCGCAGCCCTCTTATCTCGTCTAAGGTCTCATCCTGTTTCCCCAGCATCTTCTTCCCTATCGAGACCGATTCTTCACCGATTTCGACAGACTTGTAAAGCAATTTCCCCCCAGCATCCAAACGCTCACCTAACTCTTCATGCCATTCTCCCCTTTTTATCTCAAAATATTCAAACTCCGATTTAAAATCTTCGAACTGAACATCTAAACGATCCACATCTATCGAGTACTTTTTGATCTTTATTTCCTCGATGAACCGCTCCATGGCTGAATCGTCACCTTCTGCAACGATTCTGACA